>CAYNOF010000333.1:0-3335 GCA_964398335.1 uncultured Rhizobiaceae bacterium | reverse complement strand
CAAGAGCTCACGAACCTCCAGCTCGACCAGCTCCAGCAGCTCCGGATCGTCGACCATGTCGACCTTGTTCATGAACACCACCAGCGCCGGCACGCCCACCTGCCGCGCCAGCAGGATGTGCTCGCGCGTCTGCGGCATCGGACCGTCCGCCGCCGACACCACCAGGATCGCGCCGTCCATCTGCGCCGCGCCGGTGATCATGTTCTTCACGTAGTCGGCGTGGCCCGGGCAGTCGACATGCGCGTAGTGCCGATTTGCGGTTTCATATTCCACATGCGCCGTCGAGATCGTGATGCCGCGCTCGCGCTCCTCCGGCGCCTTGTCGATCTGGTCGTAGGCCGTGAACGTCGCACCGCCGCTCTTCGCCAGCACCTTGGTGATCGCCGCCGTCAGCGACGTCTTGCAGTGGTCCACGTGACCGATCGTCCCGATGTTGCAGTGCGGCTTGTTCCGCTCGAACTTGCTCTTCGTCATCGCCTTGTTCCTGTCCCAACTGGAGCGGGTGAAGGGAATCGAACCCTCGTCGTAAGCTTGGAAGGCTTCTGCTCTACCATTGAGCTACACCCGCAAACCATCGCCGGTCCCGAGGGCCCGCAGCGGCGTCGTGTGGCGTTGGTGGAGGGGGAAGGATTCGAACCTTCGTAGACGTGAAGTCGGCAGATTTACAGTCTGCTGCCATTGACCGCTCGGCCACCCCTCCGCGCCACGCACGCGCGCGGGCCGGCTCGTTTCCGACCGGCGGCGCATTAAACAAATGCAAGGGTTTAGGTCAACAGCTTTCGGGCCGATCGGTCCCTAGGCTGTGAACCCCGCCGGCGGCTCGCACGGCGTGGTGCCCATCACGCCGGGCGTCGAGACCTCGAGGATCTCCATCTCCGAGGAGGTGCGGATCTCGTTGTGCTTGAGGTAGCCGGGGATGAAGAGCGAGTCGCCCTCCTCGACCCGGATGGTGCGGCCGTCCTCGAACTCGAGATCGACCCAGCCCTTGAGGATGTAGATGAACTGGCCGTCGCACTCGTGGAAGTGCCAGCCGGTCGGCCGGCTCAGGCCCTGGCTCGAGCTCATCACCTGGGCGCGCATCTGGCCGCCGCTGGCGTCGGCGACCTGCAGGTCGCGGTACTGGAAGAAGTCGCGCCGGCCCTTGACCAGCACCGGCTCCTTGGCCCGGGCATGGGCGATGCTCTGCTCGGGCTGGCTCTCGGCGGTTTTCGTGGCAGTGGCTGAAGGCATTGTTTCCTCCTTCTGGCTGGTGACAATACTGGTCCCGCTCACAGACCGGATCAACCGGCATTTGGGAGGATCCCGATGACCAGCACCATCACCGTCGCCAAGTTCCGCGACGTCGCCGGCGGGCTTCAGCCGGGCCAGTTCGCGGTCGGCGAACGGCAGAAGATCACCAGCCTGTCGGACCTCGATCCGATCTACAAGGCGCTGCTCGACCGGCCGATCACGGTCACGCTCGGCCTGATCACGCCCGACGGCCGTGTCGGCCTGACGCCGATGTGGTTCGACTACGAGGGCGACCAGATCCTGGTGAACACCGCCGCGCACCGCCCCAAATGCGGCTGGATCCGCCGGCAGCCGCTTCTCACCATCCTGATCGTCAACCCCAACAACGCCTATCACTGGGTCCAGATCAAGTGCCACGTCGCGCGCGAGGAGCTCGAGACCGGCCCCAACGGCGCGCGCGTCACCCGCCAGCTCGACAAGATCTGGACCAAGTACACCGGCAACCCGCCGCCCTACGGCCTGCGCGATCCCGCCATCGACGAGAAGCGCGTGCTGTTCGTCTGCGACATCGACCGCATCGCGACGTTCGGGAAACCGTGACCGCCGTCATGCCGAGGAGCGGCCGTGGGCGCTCCTCGGGGCGGGGTCGCGCGCCTACTTCTTCGGCGCCCACTTGTAGATCTTGGTCAGCGTGCCGCCCATCAGCGTCGCGCGATCGCTGTCGCTCAGCCGGTCGGTGACGCGGAAGGAGTCGACGCCTTCCTTGTAGGTCAGGAGCCCCACCGCGCGGGTCCAGTCGGTGCCCCACATGCAGCGGTCCAGGCCGTAGGCGTCGAAGACGCGCGCCAGCGGGTCCCAGATGTCCTTGTAGGGGAACTTCTCGTGGCTGAGGGTGCAGGCGCCGGTGACCTTGATCGCCACGTTGGGCTGCTTCGCCACCTCGAGCACGGCGGGCAGCTCGCCCCAGGCGTCCGGCGGCGCCGGCGGCTCGAAGGGCTGCGGGATGCCGAGGTGGTCGATGACGATCTGCGTGCTGGGATTGCGCCTGGCCAGCTCGGCGACCTGGGGCATGCGGCCGCGCGCCAGCAGGTTGACCGGCAGGCCGTTGCGCCCCGCCGCGGCCAGCACGCGGTTGATGCCGGGATCGGCGGCGTCGGTCGACACCTCGGGCGTCATCATGATGCGGATGGCGACGGCGCCGGGGTTCTTCTTCCACTGATCGATGGTCTCGCCGACCCTGGGATCGCTGCTGTTCACCGGCTTGATGACGCCGAAGCGGCCCGGCCAGGTCTTCTGCACCTCGACGGCATAGCTCTCGTCGAAGCGGTACATCGTATAGACCGAGACCAGCAGCGCGCCGTCGACGCCGACCGAGTCCATCGCCTTGATCATGTCGGGACCGGTGACCTCGGGCGGCCCGTGCAGCACCGCGACCCACGGCCGGCCGGCATGGTTGCGCTCGTAGCAATGGACCTGGGCGTCGATCACCGGCATGCGTCTGCCTCCCTTACTCGTTCCTGCCTAGCTTCCCCCGCTGGCGGCCGAAGGTAAAGGCGCCAGGCGTCGTGGCTGCATCAGCATTTTCATCGCCTCGTAGGAGCTGAGCTGGCCGCTGCGCAGCAGGTACTCGCGGTCGCCGCCGGTGATCGGCTTCACCTCAGGCACGGCCGACGGCACCCAGCGCGCCAGCTCCGTCACGCTGTTCGCCTCCTGCGGCGATCGCGGTATCGGCGTCTTGGCCGGCGTGGCTGGCGTTGGCGAGGACGCATCCGGCGCAACCGACACCGGCGCCGTCTCGGCGGCACGCCTCGCCCCGGCCGCATCGGCACGCGCCACCTTGTGCTCGGCCTCGGCCGGCGTGTGCGGCGTTGGCGAGGACGCATCCGGCGCAACCGACACCGACGCCGTCTCGGCGGCACGCCTTGCCCCGGCCGCGTCGGCATGCGCCACCTTGTACTCGGCCCTGGCCAGCGCCGTTTCCATCTCGGCCAGCTTTCTCTGGATCGACCAATAGCGTTCGTTGCTGGCCTCCACCGCGCGCTGGTCGGCGGCGTGCCGCTCCTCGTAGCGCTGCCGGTCCTCCGGCGTCAGGTCGGCCGCCGGCT
>CAYNOF010000332.1:0-3510 GCA_964398335.1 uncultured Rhizobiaceae bacterium | reverse complement strand
CGACTCGACTACGACGGCGCGCAGCCGATCGGCGAGGACATCGGCTTCTGTCGTCGCGCACGGCCGCTGATCGCCGATGCGATCTTCAATGACGACTGGCTGACGACGCAGCTCTCGCATATCGGCTCCACCGCGCATCGTCTCGTCCTGTGAAACGCACTGGGTGTGCGCGATCACGATTGCTCATGCGTGCTCGCGAAAGACTGATTCGTCGCAGCCCTTGAAGAGCTAACGACGTTAACCCAGATGGCGCGTTGCAACCCCACGCGTCTGCGGTGGCGGCAGCCAATATGCAAGAACAACGCCTATACCACCTCACTTCGGAGTAACGGTTATGAAGAAGACCATGCTTGTCGCGCTGGCGATCACGCTCGGCGCTGGTGCCAACGTCGCCCTCGCGGATGGCAGCCCGGAACTCAACCGTCCGTTCGGCGACGCCGACCGCGCCTTCGGCTCGCGCTACGCGGCGCCGTCGATCGCCGCCGCGCCCGGCGCGGTCGCCAACGACACCGACGCCTATGCGCGCCTGCAGGCCGACGGCTATCGCGCCATCAACGTGATGCGCGGCACCGACGGTGCGTGGCATGGCACCGCGATCCGCGGCGCGGCCAAGGTCGGCGTCACCGTCGACCAGCAGGGTCGCATCTTCGCCCAGTAAGCGATCGATGCAGTGAACGCCCGCCGTGCACCGCGCGGCGGGCGTTTTGCGACGGCGCGCGGCGGGTTTCGATCCGCCGTGGATCGTTCGTCGCGTGCATGCCTGGCGCGCTCCGCGTATGAGATCGGCCATGCAGATTCTCGCGGTCATCGCCTTCCTGATCCTGGTCACGATGCTCGAGGCGCCGCCGCACGCTGACGCGAGCGCGTGTGCGGCATCCTGCGTGTCCGGCGCCGTCCGGCCGGCCTCCTGAATCGCTGCGACGCCTCGCCGCTCGCCGCAACTCCATCTTCGACGGGTTCGTTGACCCTCCACGGCAAACGCCGTGTGAGGAGGAACGATGGCGAACCAAGCGCACGACAAGGACAGGCGCCGGCAGGACCAGCAAGGCCAGCAGCGCATCAATGAGCAGCAACAGCACCAGGATCGCGGCGCGCAGAAGCCGGACCCGAGCGGACGAGGCGGGCAGGGCGGCCAGAGCGACACCAATCGCGTGTACGGCGACCGCCATCCCACGAGCGGCACCCAGACCGACGAGGACTGACCCCCAACTCACGGAGATGTGTGATGAACAAATCGACGTTCTTCGCCCTGGCCGTCGCGCTGACCGCCGGCGTCGGGACTGCATGGGCGCAGACCGGCTCCATGCCGACCGCGCCGGCTCCGATGCCGCGTGACTCCGGCAGCGGCATGGGTACCGGCACGATGAACCCGCCGGCCACGGCGGCGCCGGGCACGGCAACCGGTGCGAGCCCGCAGGCTCCGGTGCCGGGCGTGACGCAGCCCCCGCTGACACAGCCCCAGATGACGCAGCCCTCAGCGCCGTCGACGACGGGCAGCCCGCCATCGATGGCCACCAACCCGCCCGCTGGCTCGATGCCGGGCGCCGGCGCGCCGGGCGAGGCGCAGGCGCGGGCGAAGATCGAGGCCGATGGCTACAAGAATGTCGGCGAGCTGACGCGCGGCTCGGACGGCATGTGGCACGGCACCGCGATGCGGGGTACGACCAACGTGCAGGTGACGGTCGACGCACGCGGCAACGTCACCTCGCAGTAAGCATTCGCCACGCAACGCCCGCCGTGCAGGGTGCGCGACGGGCGTTTTCGCGTGCGGCTCAGTTGCCCTTCAGGATCTTCGCCGCGGCGTCGGCGAAGACCTGGCAGCCCAGCACGATGTCCGCATCGGCGGTGTTCTCGGTGAAGTGATGCGAGATGCCGCCGATCGAGGGCACGAACATCATCGCCGCCGGCAGGCGCTGCGCCAGGATCTGGGCGTCGTGGCCGGCGCCCGAGGGCATGCGCGTGTGCGCGCCCGGCGCGTTGGTCTCGGCGGCGGCGTCGAAGGCGTCCTGCATGCGCTCGTCCATCGGCGCCGGCAGGGTGCGCGACCAGCTGACGATCTCGACGGAGCAGGGGCCCTGCGCATTGGCCTTGGCGACCAGCTCGGTGGCGGCCGCTTCGAGGCGCTGCAGGATGGCGAGATCGGTGTCGCGGAACTGCAGCGTCATCTCGGCCCGTCCGGGGATGATCGCCGGCGCGCCGGGCTCGATCGACATGCGGCCGATGGTCCACACGCTGCGCGGCCCGACCAGCGAGGGGAACGTGTCGTGGACCGCGTTCGCCAGCCGCACCATGGCGACGCCGGCATCCTTGCGGATCGGCATCGGCGTGGTGCCGGCGTGGTTCTGGATGCCGGTGAAGACGATCTGGCAGGCGAAGATGCCGACGATGCCCGTCACCACGCCGATGCGCTTGCCTGTCGCCTCGAGGATGCCGCCCTGCTCGATATGCGCCTCGAGGTAGCCGCGATAGCGTCCGTCCTCGAGCTGGAGGCGCGGGGCGTCGGCGAGCCCGGCCGCGGCCAGCGCATCGCGCATCCTGCTGCCGTCCTCGCGATGACGGGCCGCGTCGATCTCGGCCTCGCCGATGCGGCCGGTGAACGACTTGCTGCCGATCATGCTGCCCCAATGGCCTTCCTCGTCGGCCCACGAGGCGACGTCGATGGCGAGGTCCTTCGTCTCGGGATCCTCGGCCATGGCGCGCGCCACCTCGAGGCCGTAGATCACGCCCATCACGCCGTCGAGCCAGCCGCCGCGCGGCTGGGTGTCGGTGTGCGAGCCCATCAGCAGGCGCGGGCCGCTCTTGCTGCTGCGGCCGATCACGTTGCCGACGCCGTCGATCACCGGATCGAGCCCGGCCTCGCGCATGCGCTCGGCCAGCCAGTGCCGGCTCGCGACATCCTGCGGCGACAGATGCGGGCGATGCACGCCGGTCTGGTAGCGGCCGAAATCGGCGATGCGGCGCAGATCCGCCAGCAGCCTCTCACCGTTGATCCTGGGCATACCCGTCCTCGTTCCTCTTGGCGACGGCATGATGATAGCAAGGAACCTGCCAGCCGACCGCCGGCCGCCGCGGTTCAACCTGCAGTAGCTTGATCGATCATCACCTCGCCAGCACAATGGCGGGATGACCCCTGTGATGTGCGCGCTGCGCGCGATGACGATCGCCTTGACCGTGGCGGCCTGCGGTTCGCTTCAGGCCGGAAGCCCGGTGGCGACGAAGCCCGAAGAGGCGCCGGTCGGCCTCCATGGCGATCAAGACCAGGAAGCACGCCGTCGCCTCTGGGAGGCCTGCCTGCGCGAGCAGGCGCAGCGCATCGACGACATGGTCTCCGGCGCCGGCACGGTGGCGCGCGCCGTCATCGAGCTGTGTCGCGACCAGGCGGTGCCGCTTCCCGCCGACATCCGGGGCCGTCCGCTGCCGGAATACGCCCGTCGGGACATGGAACGCGCCACGATGATCGTGCTGGAAAGGCGCGCCGAGCAACGTCGCGGACGCCCAACCCGACAATCC
>CAYNOF010000331.1:0-2675 GCA_964398335.1 uncultured Rhizobiaceae bacterium | reverse complement strand
TGGTCGGGCGCCGACCCCGAGGGCCTGTTCCCGGCGATCCTCGGGCATGAGGGCGCCGGCATCGTCGTCGATGTCGGACCCGGCGTGACGTCGCTGAAGAAGGGCGATCATGTCATCCCGCTCTACACGCCCGAATGCCGGCAGTGCAAATCGTGCCTGTCGGGCAAGACGAACCTTTGCACGGCAATCCGCGCCACGCAGGGCCAGGGCGTGATGCCCGACGGCACCAGCCGCTTCTCGCTGGGCGGCAGGAAGGTCTTCCACTACATGGGCTGCTCGACCTTCGCCAACCACACGGTGCTGCCGGAGATCGCGCTGGCGAAGATCCGCGAGGACGCGCCGTTCGACAAGGTCTGCTACATCGGCTGCGGCGTCACCACGGGCATCGGCGCGGTGATCAACACCGCCAGGGTCGAGCCCGGCGCCAATGTGGTGATCTTCGGCCTGGGCGGCATCGGGCTCAACGTCATCCAGGGCGCCCGGCTGGCCGGCGCCAACAAGATCATCGGCGTCGACCTCAACCCCGCGCGCAAGCCGCTGGCCGAGAAGTTCGGCATGACGCATTTCGTCAATCCCAAGGAAGTCGAAGGCGATCTCGTGCCCTACCTGGTGTCGCTGACCGACGGCGGCGCCGATTACAGCTTCGAGTGCATCGGCAATGTCGACGTCATGCGCCAGGCGCTGGAATGCTGTCACCGCGGCTGGGGCGTGTCGGTGATCATCGGCGTCGCCGGCGCCGGCCAGGAGATCAGGACGCGGCCGTTCCAGCTGGTCACCGGGCGCGTCTGGAAAGGCACCGCCTTCGGCGGCGCCAAGGGCCGTCGCGACGTGCCGAAGATCGTCGACTGGTACATGGACGGCAAGATCAACATCGACGACCTGATCACCCACACCCTGCCGCTGGAGCGCATCAACGACGGCTTCGACCTGATGCATCGCGGCGAGTCGATCCGCAGCGTCGTCGTCTACTGATCGACCTTCCCCCGGAGGGGGAAGGCAGGAGTGAAAAGGGCCGGCCCATCGCCGGCCCTCTCATGTTCAGCCCTTCACGCACACGACCTGGCGCAGGGTGTGCACGATCTCGACCAGGTCGGCCTGCGCCGCCATCACGGCGTCGATGTCCTTGTAGGCGCCGGGCGTCTCGTCGATCACCCCGCCATCCTTGCGGCATTCGATGCCCGATGTTGCCGCTTCGTGGTCCTCCAGGGTGAAGCGGCGCTTCGCCTCGGCGCGCGACATCGCCCGCCCCGCGCCGTGCGAGCACGACATGAAGCTGTCACGGTTGCCCTTGCCGCGCACGATGTAGGAGCGCGCGCCCATGCTGCCGGGGATGATGCCGAGCTCGCCCTGCCTGGCCGAGACCGCGCCCTTGCGGGTCAGCCAGACCTCCTTGCCGAAGTGCCGCTCCTTGGACACGTAGTTGTGGTGGCAGTTCACCGCCATCGCCGTGCCGTCGACCGGCCGGCCGAGCGCCTCGCCGATGGCGCGCAGGGTCGCCGCCATCATCAGCTCGCGGTTCGCCCGCGCGAACTTCTGCGCCCAGTTCAGCGCCTTCAGGTAGGGCCCGAAATGCTCCGAACCGTCCGGGATGTAGGCGAGGTCCTGGTCCGGCAGGTTGATGAACCAGCGCCGCATGTCCTGCTTGGCCAGCTCGATGAAGAGCTGGCCGATGGCGTTGCCGATGCCGCGCGAGCCGGAGTGCAGCATCACCCACACGCGCGCGCTCTCGTCGAGGCAGACCTCGATGAAGTGGTTGCCGGTGCCCAGCGTCCCGGCGTGCCCGGGCATGCGCCTGGCCGCGCGGCCCAGCGCCGGACGCGTTTCGACGACCTTGTCCAGCCCCTCGCACAGCTCGGCGATCGCCTCGACCACCTGCGGCGGCGGGTTGCCGCGCCAGGTGCCGACGTCGTTCTCGCCGCCATTGTCGGTGCGGCCATGCGGCACCGCCGCCTCGATCGCCGTGCGCATGTCGAGCAGCGAGTCCGGCAGGTCGGACGCGGTGAGGTTGGTCAGCGAGGCGCACATGCCGCAGCCGATATCGACGCCGACCGCCGCGGGCACGATGGCGCCCATGGTCGGGATCACGCTGCCGACGGTGGCGCCCATGCCCCAATGGACATCGGGCATCGCCGCGACATGCGGCCCGACGAAAGGCAGCGACGCCACGTTGCGCAGCTGCTTCGTCGCGGCGTCCTCGACGGCAACGCCACGCGTCCACATCTTGATCGGCTTGTGCTCGTCCTCCGCGAGGACGTTGTAGGTCCGCTCGCTCATCTCAACCTCCGGGGGCGCGGCTTCTACGCCCCGCGCGGACGTTCGTCCAGTCCCTGCGCAAAATTTATCTGCAGCCACCGACCTCAAGCCGAGGGGCGGCGTCAGTGGCTGTGCCATCGACATCGCAGTGACATTCCCGACACACCTAGGGGCAGAAATAGGGCCCGCCGCGCAACGGGCGTACACCTGCTCCAGCACCAACCCTGGAGCCCCCGATGCCCCGCGCCCGTCTGATCTCGCCCGAATTCTGGACCTCTGAAGCGGTCGTCGACTGCGCGCCGATGACCCGCCTGCTGCTGCTCGGCCTGAACAATTTCGCCGACGATTTCGGCGTGCTGCCGTTGCGGCCGCGCACCTTGCGCCTGCAGGTGTTTCCCGGCGACGCGCTCGACGACGATGCT
>CAYNOF010000330.1:0-3134 GCA_964398335.1 uncultured Rhizobiaceae bacterium | reverse complement strand
AGCGCCAACTCGAGCTGGCTGGCACCGCGCCGGCGGCGCCACTCCCGCAGCATGGGGCCGAAGCCCGACTCCGTGCGTTCGGCGACCGAGGTATCTCGCATGGGACACTCCTTCAGTGGCCCCTGAGGTAGCACCACAATGCCGCACTGACGATTACCTCCGGCGTATTTGAGATGCCGCCGCTCCACGCCCAGCTTCGGGGCACGCCTGATCCAAGGCGCATGGAGGTTGAGATGTCTGTCGTCTCGCAATCCCGCGACCACCTGCTGCGTCGCACGCTCTACGGCAACGCCGCGTTCTCGGTCGTGTCGGGTGTCGTCCTGGCGCTCTTCGCCGGCGCGCTGGTCCGCGCCAGCGTCGGCGCCGCGCCCGCCACGCTGCTGGGCCTCGACTTCAGTGCCGTGGTCCTGGCGCTCGGCCTGGCCGTGCTCGGCTTCGGCCTGCTGTGCTGGTTCATCGCCAGCCGGCCGCAGATGCCGGTGGTGCTGGCCCGCCTCATCCTGTGGGCCGATATCGGCTGGGTCGCCGGCAGCGCGCTCTTGCTGGCCCTGGCGGCGCCAGCGCTGACCGGCTGGGGCTTCGCCCTGATCATCGCCCCGGCGATCGTCGTCGCCGACCTCGCGATCTGCGAGTGGCTCGGCCTGCGCCGCATGGCGGCGTAGGCGCGGCGTCACGCCGGCGGAATGCGGTAGTGGCTGCGATAGGCCTCGCGATAGCCCAGCCGCTCGTACAGCGCGATCGCCGGCGCGTTGGCCGCCACGACCATCAGGTAGGCCCGCGTCGCGCCCAGCGAACGCCCCCAGGCCATGATCCCTTCGACGACGCGCCGGCCATGGCCGGCGCGTCGGCGCGCGGGATCGGCGACGATGTCGAACAGCCCGACATGCTCGCCCTCGCATACGCCGAGCCCGGCAGCCACCGGCGCACCGTCCTCGCTCGCCAGGGCGAAGCCGCCGACCGGGACAAGGCTGTCGAGCATGCGGTCGTGGATCGACTGCCGTGACGCCGGCACGTTGTTGAAGCCGCTATAGGCGCGCGACCAGATCGGCCCGCGCCCGGTGTCGACGGCAACCCCGGGCGGCATGCTCACCGCACCCGGTCCCTGCGTCAGGTCGGCGACCATCATCAGGGTCTCGTCGAGATGCGTGTAGCCGCGCGCCACCAGCACCGCGTCGAGGCCGGGATCCATCAGCGGCGAGAGCTTGAAGATGCTGGCGATGCCCTGCCGGCGGTAGAGCGCCTCGACGGCCGCGACGCGGCGCTCGAGCTCGGCGGTGGGCGTGCCCCGTTCGAGGGCGAGCGCGTTCACCGAGTTGGCCCGCTTGGTGTAGCCGTCGGCAAAGCGCAGGAGCCAGTTACCCTGCACGACCACGCGAAGCGCCGGCCAGGCGTTGAACGCCAAATGCTCCAGGGTCGCGGCTTCAGACGTGTGCATCATGATCTCAACCTAGTCTTCCCCCTCCGCGGGAAGGCAAACAACATGATGCTCACCGCAGGATCGCGCCGACGAAGGTCTGCAGCACGCGTTCGACCTCGGCCGTGTCGTCGGGCGAGTTCTGGCGCCAGTCGACGCGCAGCTTGAGGAAATAGCGGCGATAGCCGGTCAGCAGCAGCCTGGTGTAGAGCGGCTGCGTGCCATCCGAGGAGATCGCCGCCAGCGTCGCGCAGCGGAAGACCACGGCGCCGTAGGAACAGGTGGTCGGCGCCTGCACGAGGCGCAGGTCGCGGTACTTGCCGGCGCGCTGCGCCACGAGATGGATGCTCTGCAGCGACTCGTCGAAGGCGGCGTCGACGGCCGGCGACTGGTAGCCATCCGGCACCCGCTGGCCGAGATCGTAGACATAGGCGGTGATCAGCAGCCGCCCCGGCACGCCGTAGGTGTAGCCGTAGCCCAGGCCGGGGTTGTTGATGCTGCGGCCGTAGTCGGTCGAGCGCTGCAGCGCCACGCCGGCGATCGAGGGCGGGAAGGTCAGCCCGGTCGGCTTGTGCGTCGCCGGCGCCGAGGTGTCGTCGACGGGCGCCGGCGGGTCGAGCGCCAGCGCCGGCCCGGCGAAGGCCAGGGCTGCGAGCAGCGTCGCGATCAGCCAAGCCCGCATCCGGCCTCACACGTCGAGATTGGCGACCTTGAGCGCATTGTCCTGGATGAAGGCACGGCGCGGCTCGACCACGTCGCCCATCAGGGTGGAGAAGATCTCCTCCGCCTCGTCGGCGTGGTTGACCTTCACCTGCAGCAAGGTTCGCGCCAGCGGATCGAGCGTGGTCTCCCACAGCTGGTCCGGGTTCATCTCGCCCAGGCCCTTGTAGCGCTGCACCGCCACGCCCTTGCGGCCGGCCTCGTAGACCGCGGCGATCAGCTCGGTGGGCGCGTGGATCCGGGTCTCGCGCTCCTTCAGCGTGTAGGTGGCGGGCCGCTCGTAGACCGCCTGCAGCTCGTTGGCCAGGGCATCGAGACGGCGCGCCTCTGCCGAACGGATCAACGCGGCATCGATGATGTGCCGCTCGGTGACGCCGCGCAGCGTGCGCTCGAAGGCCAGGCCGCCGTCGTCGGTCGGCGCACCGCGCCAGCCCCGCTCCGTCTCGGGGCTCACCGCATCCAGCCGGCGCGCGACATAGGCGGCGGTCTGCGTCGCCACCTCGCGGCTGGCGAGGATTTCCGGATTGAGCGCGCCGGCGATCGCGGCCTGCTCGATCACCGGCTGGCTGGTGACGCGACGGCTGAGTGCCAGCGGCTGGATCAAATTGGCCACCGAGCGCGCGATATCGACGGTGCGGCGCAAATCGGCGCCGGCGATCTGCGCGCCGCCGCCCGTCGTCAGGATGGCGCCCTCGGTGCCGCCGTCGATCAGGTAGTCCTCCAGCCCGCGGTCGTTCTTCAGGTACATCGAGGACTTGCCGCGCGCGGCGCGATAGAGCGGCGGCTGGGCGATGTAGAGATGGCCGCGCTCGATCAGCTCCGGCATCTGGCGATAGAAGAAGGTCAGCAGCAAGGTGCGGATGTGACTGCCGTCGACATCGGCGTCGGTCATGATGATGACCTTGTGGTAGCGCAGCTTGCTGATGTCGAAATCGTCGCGGCCGATGCCGGTGCCCAGCGCAGTGATCAGCGTGCCGATCTCCTGCGAGCTCAGCATGCG
>CAYNOF010000329.1:0-9562 GCA_964398335.1 uncultured Rhizobiaceae bacterium | reverse complement strand
GCGCCGGCCGAGACGCCGGCGACCATCAGGTGCTTCTTCATCTTGAAGTTGACCATCAGGATGCTGGCGATGCCGCAGGAGTTGGAGCTGTCGGCGCCGCCCTTGGTGACGGTGTCCTGTGAACGCACGGCGTGCACGCTGGCGTAGCGGTCGATGCGCATGAACCAGGAAGTGATGGACATCGCAAACCTTCCTCTCGCGGACGTTGAAGGGTCTCAGGCCGTCTTGCGCACGATGCAACCGCTGAACTTGCCGGCGCCGCCGGTGTAGGAGTGGCGGTTGCCGCCGAGCGAGAACGACCAGACGAAGCCGGTGGGGTCGTAGTTCACGACTCTGTTGGCGGCGCCGTCGACCAGGCGCAGCTCGCCGTCCCACGGATCGCAGACGCAGAGCTTGCCGCCGCCCGATGTCTCGTGCACCTCGTCGATGCAGACGAAGTGCGCGCCGCCGCTGTTCCACGCCACGCGCGTGATCACCGGATTGCCGGCGTCGATCGCCGCCTTGATCGTGGTGTAGACGTCGGTTTCGGCCACGAACACGCGTTCCCAGGTGCCGAGGCCGAGCCGGCGCAGCACCTCGGGGAACTGGCCGGCGACGCTGTAGGTCGAGCCGTCGTACACCGCGCCGGTGACGTCGCTGTAGATGCGGTAGATGGCGGGCTCTTCCTGGACCGCGTTGTTGATTGCCGCGCGTGCCAGCTGGCCGCCGATGAACGTGCCCAGCGGCGCGCCCGAAGAGGCGATGCTGGCGCCGGCCGAGACGCCGGCGACCATCAGGTGCTTCTTCATCTTGAAGTTGACCATCAGGATGCTGGCGATGCCGCAGGAGTTGGAGCTGTCGGCGCCGCCCTTGGTGATGGTGTCCTGCGAGCGCACGGCGTGGACGCTGGCGTAGCGGTCGATGCGCATGAACCAGGAGGTGATGGACATGGCGAATCTCTCCTCTTCTGCCAGCCGTCGGACGAGCCTCAGGCCGTCTTGCGCACGATCCAGCCGCTGAAGCTGCCCGGGCTCGGGCTGCCGTATTTGTGGCGGTTGCCGCCGAGCGAGAACGACCACACCCAGGCATTGGGGTCGTAGTTGATCGCCGCGCCGGCGGCGGCGGGCACGATGCGCAGCTCGGCGTCCCACGGGTCGCAGACGCTGACCGTGCCGTCATGGGTCTCGTCGATGACGACGAAATGCGCGCCGCCGCCGTTCCAGGCGACGTGGCCGATCACCGGGTTGCCGGCGTCCGTCGCCGCCTTGGCGGCGGCGTACATGCCGCCCGGGCCGACCCAGTCGCACGACCAGGTGCCGAGCGAGAGGCGGCGCAGCACCTCCGGGAAGTTGGTCGCGTCGCTGTAGGACGAGCCGTTGTAGAGCGAGCCGGTGACGTCGGTGTAGATCTTGTAGATCTCCGGCTCCTCCTTGACCGCCTGCTCGACGGCGACCTTCGACAACTGGCCGCCGATATAGGTGCCGCCGGGCACGCCCGAGGAGGAGATCGCCGCGCCAGCCGAAAGCCCGGCGGCCATCAGGTGCTTCTTCTGCTTGAAGTTGACCATCAGGATGCTGGCGATGCCGCAGGAGTTGGAACTGTCGGCACCGTTCTTCATCACGGTGTCCTGCGAACGCACCGCGTGGACGCTGCAATAGCGATCGATTCGCATGAACCAGGAGCTGATCGACATGGCCGCGTCTCCCTGACCACCCAGGTGGGATGAAAGAAATGTGATCAATCACTCGAATCAGAGTGTGGCACGAAACGCGACGCTTGGACAGGGGATTCCGGAAGCCGGCCGAAGTTTTCCACTGGCGGCCGCCGTCATTGACCCGGATATCAGGCTTTCGTTACATCTGCGGGGGCGCGGGTGTAGCTCAATGGTAGAGCAGAAGCTTCCCAAGCTTACGACGAGGGTTCGATTCCCTTCACCCGCTCCAAACCTGCATCACCCGGCTGATCGCTACGCCGGCTGCTGCGCGGCACGCGGCCGCGTGGCGAAAGGCGGGAAGGCGAGGGCGATCGCCGCCGCGCCCAGGCCGATGCCGAACGAGCCGATATAGAGCCAGCCATAGCTGGCATAGGTGTCGAAGATCCAGCCGCCGGCCACCGGCCCGAAGGCCATGCCCAGGCTCGACAGCGCCGTGGCGCCGCCGAACACGCGGCCCATCAGGTGCATCGGGAAGTACTCGCGCGCGATCACCGCGTAGAGCGGCATCACGCCGCCATAGGCGAAGCCGAAGACCAGGGCCACGGCGTAGAACTCGCCGAGCTCACGCGCAAAGAAATAGGCGCCGGCCATCACCGCCTGCACCAGCAGGCCGATCACCAGCACGCGCTTGGCGCCGAAGCGGTCGGCGGCGAGGCCCAGCACCAGGCGGCCGGCGAGGCCTGCCAGCCCCTCGGCGCTGTAGATCGTCACCGCCGACATCGCCGGCAGGCCGCAGGCGATGGCGTAGCTCACGGTGTGGAAGATCGGACCGGAATGCGTGGCGCAGCACATGAAGAAGGTCAGGCCGAGCACGATGAATTGCGGCGAGCGCATCGCGCGGCCCACCGTCATGCCGGGATCGGCGGCACCGCCTGCGCCCGGCGCGGCCGCGGCGGCTTGCGGCGGCGCGGAACGCACCAGCAGCGAGGTCGGCACCAGCACGCCCCAGGCGAGAACGGCGATCCACATCTGCGCCGTGCGCCAGTCATGGGTCTCGATCAGCCAGCTGGCGAACGGCGAGATCGTCATCGGCGCCATGCCCATGCCGGCCGAGACCAGCGATACCGCGAGCGCGCGATGCTTGTCGAACCAGCCGGTCACCGTCACCATCATCGGCGCGAAGACCGCGGCCGCGCCGGCGCCGACCACCACGCCGTAGATGATCTGGAACTCCAGCAGCGAGGCGGCGCGACCGGCGAAGAACAGTCCCAGCCCGAGCAGGATCGCGCCCGACAGCACGACCAGCCGCGGGCCGAAGCGATCGAGCAGCGCGCCCCAGCCGAAGGCCGCGACGCCCATGGTGATGAAGTCGAGCGTCATCGCGGTCGAGATGCCGGTGCGCGACCAGCCGGTCGCCGCCGACATCGGTTGCAGGAACACCGCGAGCGAGAACAGCGTGCCGATGGCGACACAGCCCATCAACCCGCCCGCCGCGACGATCACCCAGCCGTAATGAACACGCATGGGCTGCTCCTCACTTGGTCGGCATTATTTAACCAGTCGGTTTACTACTGTCAATCCGGCCTGGCGTCCCGATGATCAAGACGAACGAAGGGGGCCAAAGGATGCGCGTCCGCCGTCCTGCGGAATGCCGGCCCCCGCCGTTGTTGCGGTTGCGACCCTGGTCGGCCTGTAATCCGCGGGGCAACGAGTCGAGGACATGCCGCATGACCGGACCGCTCGCGGGCATCAAGGTGATCGAGATCGGGCAGGCCTATGCCGGGCCGCTGGCGGGCGTGATCCTCGCCGATATGGGCGCCGACGTGATCAAGGTCGAGAAGCCCGATGGCGGCGACGACGCCCGGCTGTGGGGCCCGCCCTTCGTCGAAGGCGACAGCGTGATGTTCCACGCCAACAATCGCGGCAAGCGGTCGGTGACGCTCGACATCAAGTCGGCCGCCGATGTCGCGAAGCTGAAGGCGCTGGTGGAGGACGCCGACATCCTCATTCAAAATCTGCGCCCGGGCATCGTCGACGAGCTCGGTGTCGGGCCCGACGCGTTGCGCGCCGTCAATCCGCGGCTGATCTACTGCTCGATCTGGGCCTTCGGCCATCAGGGGCCGCTGAAGATGGCGCCGGGTTTCGATCCGCTGCTGCAGGCCTATGGCGGCGTGATGACGCTCACCGGCCGGCCCGAGGATCCGCCGACCTTCTGCGCGCCGGCGATCAACGATGCCGCCACCGGCATGTGGTGCGTGATCGGCGCGCTGGCGGCGCTGCAGCAGCGCCAGGTCACCGGCCAGGGCTGCGTCATCGACACCTCGCTGTTCGAGACGGCGACCAGCTGGGTGTCGGGCGCGCTGCACAGCTACTGGATCTCGGGCCAGCTGCCGCAGCGTCACGGCACCGGCAGCCCGATCATCGTGCCCTATCAGGCGTTCGAGACCGCCGACAAGCCGATCGTCATCGCCGCCGGCAACGACCGCCTGTTCGTGAAGTTCGCCGAGGCGGTCGGCAAGCCCGAATGGGCCGCCGACCCGCGCTTCGAGAACAACCGCAAGCGCTCGGAGGTGCGCGAGGAGCTGGCGGGGCTGATCCAGGCGATCATCCGCACCCGGCCGCGCGCGCACTGGATCGCGCTCTTCGCCAGGGCTGGCGTACCGTGCCAGCCGGTCAACGACATCGGCGATCTCGCCGGCAGCGAGCAGCTCGCGGCGATGGACATGAAGCGCACGCTGCCGGCGACCGGCATGCAGGTCGTCGGCCTGCCGATCAATTTCGACCGCCGGCGCCCGGCGCCGACCCGCGACTCGCCGAAGCTCGGCGAGCACAACGACGAGGTCTTCGGCACATGACCACGATCACCGAGCACGTCGCGAAGTCGCCACGGCACACGACGTTCTACCTCGCTGCCGGTCCCGCCAACGGCGTGCCGGTGATCTTCGTGCATGGCTGGCCCGAGCTGTCGATCTCGTGGCGGCATCAGCTGCCGGTGATGGGCGGCCTCGGTTTCCGCGCCATCGCCCCCGACATGCGCGGCTATGGCCGTTCCAGCGTCTACGGCGCGCAGGGCGACTATGCGCAGGAGCATATCGTCGCCGACATGATCGAGCTCGCCGACTCGCTGGATATCAGGAAGGCCGTGTGGGTCGGCCACGACTGGGGCAGCCCTGTCGTGTGGAACATCGCCAGCCATCATCCCGACCGCTGCATCGGCGTCGCCAATCTCTGCGTGCCCTATCACGCGCTTGAATACGGCCTCGACTACGCGATCACGTTGGTCGACCGCAGCGTCTACCCGGAGGCGACCTATCCCGCGGGCCAGTGGGAGTACATGCGCTACTACGAAGCCAACTTCGCCGATGCGACCAGGGGTTTCGACTCAAATCCCTACAACGTCGTGAAGGCGCTGTTCCGCAAGGGCGACCCGGCGGGACAGGGCAAGCCGTCGCGCACGGCCGAAGTACGACGCAACGGCGGCTGGTTCCGCGGCGGCGTGGTGCCCGATGTGCCGCGCGACGCCGACGTGGTGAGCGAGGAGGATCTGCGTATCTACGCCGCGGCGCTGCAGCGCAACGGCTTCTTCGGTCCCGATGCCTGGTACGTCAACCATGCCGCCAATGCCGCCTACGCGGCGAAGGCGCTGAACGGCGGCTATCTCGACATGCCGGTGCTCTTCCTCGCCGCGCGCTACGACTACACCTGCGAGAGCGTGACCTCGCGGCTGCCGGAGCCGATGCGCCAGTACTGCCGCAACCTCACGGAGTCGATCGTCGACAGCGGCCACTGGATGGCGCAGGAGAAACCGGTCGACGTGAACCGCGCCCTGACGCGCTGGCTGGCGACCAAGGTTCCCGGCGGCTGGCCGACATAGGCCTCATGCTGAGGAGCGTGCCGCAGGCGCGCGTCTCGAAGCATGGGCAACGGCCGCCGCGCGGATTGCCCACCCTTCGAGACGCATCGCTGCGCGATGCTCCTCAGGGTGAGGCTCAGAACACCGTGCCATCGGGCGACCACTCGCCCTTGCGGTCCTCGATCTCGACCACCCAGACGTCGGGATCGCGGCCGACCTGGCGGGCGATATAGGCGTCGGCTTCGGGCTCGGGCACGGGAAGCGGGCCGGTGCCCTTGGCCCAGCCCGGCTCGCCATCGAGCGTGCTGGTCTGGGTGAAGACGGTGACGCCCGCGTCGAAGCGATTGACCTTCACCAGCACCGTGCCGGCATCGGGATCGCCGCGCCGTACCACCACGGCGGGGATCATGCGCCGGTCGCAGAGCCTGATCTGGGCCGAGACCCAGAGGCTCGTGGTCAGACCCATCGCCATCAGTGCAACGCCGCGTCGAGACCATCGAACACCGGCCGTGCCGCGCGCCAGTGATAGCCCACGACATGCACGCCGGCCGGTCCCACCGCCTCGGCCAACGCGGCGCGCGCCGTTTCCGGCACGATCAGGATCGCCGCCGCGCCGTTGCTGCCGCCACGCCGCAGCAGCAGGCGGCCCACCGCGCGCTCGATGCGATCGACAGCCGGATCGGTGGCGATCTCCAGCAGCGGCGGCGCGGTGCGTCGTGGCGTGAACAGCGGATCGCCGCCGCCGTCGGCCGACAGACCGCGGCGCGCCAGCTCCTCGGCCAGGGCATCGAGCACCAGGGGCCGGTCGCAGGCCGCGCTGATCGCGTGGCTGGCCTCGGCCGCAGCCGGCGCGGGTGTCGCGGCATCGAGCGCGGCGGTGGCGCCGTCGCCTGACTTGAAGCGCTGCACCGCCGAGACGAAGCGGCCGACCTGGCGCGCCAGCCGCGGACCTTCGAGCGGGCCGATCACCAGCAGCTCGGTGGTCGAGCCGTCGGGCCAGCGCGCCGCCTGCCAGTTGCCCGAGGCGGCGAAGTCGCGGAAGGCCTGCTTGCGCTGGCCGGCGCGCGCACCGCCGATCTTGCCGCTGTGCGCGAGATAGAGCGCGTCGTCCTCGTCGCGCAGGATCGCGCCGGCGATGCGCCGGTCGGCGCCGGCGAAGGGCAGGTTGATCTCGCAGGTGATGGTCTCGGTGCGCGTCGGGGTATCGGGCGCGTGGCCGAACACCAGCCAGTGCCGGTTGCGCAGCAACGTCGCATCGTGGCGCCACCAGAAGGCGTGCTCGCGCAGCCAGGCGATGTCGCCCTTCGCCTTGCCGCCGCCATGCCAGGTGATGGTGACGTTGCGCACCGGCAGGCCGGCCAGCCGCCGGCGCAGCACGCGCACGGCCCGCGCGATGCGACGTCGGTCGGCCAGCACGTGGAGCATGTCCAGACATATAGCGAAGCCTCGTGGCAGAGGCGAATCGCGCCTTGCTCCGGCCCCCGCCATCCGGCATGAGACGCGCCACCATGGCTCCCCCGCCACTTCTTGCGCTGAGCGATGCGCGCTATCGCATCGGCGACCAGGTCATCCTCGACGGCGCCTCGCTGGGCGTCGGCCGCGGCGAGCGGCTGTGCCTGGTCGGCCGCAACGGCGCCGGCAAGTCGACCCTGCTGCGCCTGCTGGCGGGCGAGATCCAGCCCGATTCGGGCGCACGCTTCATCCAGCCCGGCGCGCGCGTCGGCACCCTGCCGCAGGAGCCCGATCTCTCGCCCTACGCCTCGGTGGCGCACTACGTCGCGGCGGGCCTCGAGGATGCGCACGGCGCCGATGACCACCGCGTCGCCACGGTGCTCGACGAGCTGCGCCTTGATGGCAATGCGCTGCCGTCCAGCCTGTCCGGCGGCGAGGCGCGCCGCGCCGCGCTGGCGCGCGTGCTGGTGGCCGAGCCCGATATCCTGCTGCTCGACGAGCCGACCAACCACCTCGACCTGCCGACCATCGAGTGGCTGGAGGCGCGGCTGGAGGCGTGGCGCGGCGGCTACGTGCTGATCAGCCATGACCGGCGCTTCCTGTAGCGCCTGGCCAGGGCGGTGCTGTGGCTCGACAGCGGCGTGGTGCGCCGGCTCGACGAGGGCTTCGACAAATTCGATACGTGGTCCGACGCGATCCTCGAGCGCGAGGAGACCGAGCGGCACAAGCTCGACCGGCTGATCGAGCGCGAGACGATCTGGGCCGGCAAGAGCATCCGCGCGCGGCGCACGCGCAACGAGGGCCGTCTGCGCCAGCTCAAGGAGCTGCGCGAGCTGCGCCGCACGCAGATTGCGCAGACCGGCCGGGTGAAGATGGAGGCCGGCACGGCGGAGCAGGGCGGCACGCTCGCCATCGAAGCGAAGGCCATCTCCAAGCGCTTCGGCGATCGGGTGATCGTGTCGAACTTCTCGACCCGCATCCTGCGCGGCCATCGCGTCGGCCTGATCGGCCGCAACGGCGCGGGCAAGACGACGCTGCTGCGCATGCTGATCGGCGAGCTGCCGCCGGACAGCGGCACGGTGCGGCTGGGCGTGAACCTGGTGCCCGTGGTGATCGACCAGCGCCGCGTGCAGCTCGATCCCGCGAGCACGCCGTGGAAGGTGCTGGCCGACGTCAACGACCACGTGATGGTGCGCGGCCGGCCGCTGCACGTGATGAGCTACCTGCGCGAGTTCCTGTTCCGCGACGACCAGGCGCGCCAGCCGGTCGGCACGCTCAGCGGCGGCGAGCGCAACCGCCTGCTGCTGGCCAAGGCGCTGGCCGCGCCGTCGAACCTGCTGGTGCTCGACGAGCCGACCAACGATCTCGACGCCGATACGCTCGACCTGCTGCAGGAGACGCTGGCGGAGTACGACGGCACGGTGCTGCTGGTCAGCCACGACCGCGATTTCCTCGATCGCCTGGTGACCTCGACCATCGCCATGGAGGGCGACGGCACGGCGGTCGAGTATGCCGGCGGCTACAGCGACTACCTGCTGCAGCGGCCGCCGCCGAAGGACGCGGTCGTTGCTTCACGTCCCGTGCCGCGCGCCGAGACGGCGCCACGCACCGAGAGCCGTCGCAAGCTGAGCTACAAGCAGCAGCGCGCGCTCGACGAGTTGCCGCAACGTATCGAGAGGCTGCAGGCCGAGATCGCCGTGCTGAACACCAGGCTCGCCGACGCCACGCTCTACGCGCGCGATCCTGCGGGTTTCAACACCGCGATGACGAATCTGTCGGCGACGCAAGCCGCGCTGACCGCCGCCGAGGACGAGTGGCTGGAGCTCGAGACCCTGCGCGAAGAGCTGGCGGGTTAACGCAGCAGCGCCGAGAGGATCAGCAGGATTGCGGCAGCGAGAACGCCCTGCACCGCTGTGCCGCCCGACAGCGCGATAAGCGTGCGCGACGGGCTCAGGCGTTGCGCATGGCCGGTGAGCCAGAAATGCGGGTCGTTGATGTGGCTCACCGTCATCGCACCGGCGCCCACCGCGGCCACCGCGAGCGCGCGCCCCGTTGGTGCGTCGAGGCCGAGCGCGGGCAGCAGCGGCTCGATCATCCCCGCTGTGGTGAGCGTTGCGGTCAGTGAGGAGCCCAGCATCGACTTGACGATCGCTGCGACGAGGAAGGGCGTCAGCACGCCCCAGCGCTTCACCGACAGCGTCTCGCCCAGCAATTCTGCCACGCCGGTTTCGTCGAGCACGCGGCCGAAGCCGCCGGCGATGCCCATCACCATCAGCGCGGCGGCGGCCGCGGTGATCGCCTCGCCGGCCCAGCCGCGCTCGGAGAGCGCCGCCTCGTCCCAGCGCCAGACCAGCAGCAGCGCCAGCCCGGCGGCGAAGACCATCAGCATCAGCGGCCGGCTGATGCCGGTGAACAGCTCGCGCATGCCGCCGCGACCCAGCGGCTCGCTGGGGATCTGCGCCACCGATTGCACGATCAGCAGCGCGATCGGGATCAGCATGGGCAGGACGAGAGCGAGCGCATCGCGCTTGCGCAGCGGCCCGATGGCGACCTCGGCATCGCCGTCGTCGACCCGAGGCAACGCGCGCACGGCGTAGAACCAGCCTGCCGTTGCGATGACTGCC
>CAYNOF010000328.1:0-5255 GCA_964398335.1 uncultured Rhizobiaceae bacterium | reverse complement strand
GCCGTCCTGAGTCGCGCCGTTGTAGTCGGGGTTGTGGGCGATGCCTACTTCGCCCGCGGCCTTGATCAGCGCCTGGAAGATCGGCTCGCGCGGCTTGGCATTGGTGACCGGGATCGGGCCGGATCGGCCGCGGAACTTGTCGTCGCCTTCGCCCGGCGCGTAGGCCTCCATGCGCTTGAAGAACGGCAGCACGTCGTCGTAGGCCCAGCCCTGGTTGCCCATCTGCGCCCAGGTGTCGAAGTCCTGCGGCTGGCCGCGCACGAAGGCCATGCCGTTGATCGCGCTCGAGCCGCCCAGCAGCTTGCCGCGCGGCACCGGGATGCGGCGGCCGTTGGTGGTGGCCTCGGGCTCGGCGCTGTAGAGCCAGTTGGCCGCGGGATTGGTGATCAGCCGCGCCGAGCCCACGGGGATGCGCGACCACGGATGGCTGGCACGGCCGGCCTCGAGCAGCAGCACCTTGTGGCGCGGATCGGCGGACAGGCGATGGGCGACGGGCGCGCCGGCCGAACCGGCGCCGACAACGATGAAGTCGTAGTTCATTGCCCGCGACGATACCCGCATCGCCGCCGCGCCCCAAACTGGATATCGCGGCTCAAGGGCAAGACCCGGCACCGCGGTCCATCCGTTCAACGCGATGGATCGGCGCGGCCGGGGTCTGCCGCTCGGCCCGATTACCTCCGACATCATTGCCCGGCGGCGGCGCTCTTCCGATAGTGCGGGCGATCTGCCGCGAGGAAGGGCCCCGTTCATGAAGATCGCGTTCGCCGGATCTTTCGCCGTGCGCTTCGTCGAGGCGGTGCGGGCGCGGCTCGCGATTCCGTCGGCGGTGGTCGCCGGCGACGAGACCGGGATCCTCGAGCAGCTCGGCGACGCCGATGTGCTGGTGTCGATGGGCTTCACATCGGCGATGGCCGAGGCGGCGCCGAAGCTGAAGCTCGTGCAGGTGCCGGGCGCCGGGCTGGATCGCATCGAGCGCGCGGCGCTCAGGCCCGGGCTGCACCTGGCGAATGCCTACGGCCACGACGCCGGCATCGCCGAGTACATCATCGGCGCGATGATCGCGCTCAGCCGGTCGTTCGCGCGGCTCGATGCGCGCATGCGGGAGGGCGCGTGGGAGAGCCAGTGGGCGATCGGCGCGCCGGCGCCGCCGTTGTGGCCGGAGCTCTCCGGCAAGACGCTCGGCATCCTGGGCTTCGGGCATATCGGCGAGGCGCTGGCCAGGCGCGCGCGGGCGTTCGGCATGCCGGTATGTGCGATCAGGAGCCGCGCGCAGCAGGACCCGCCCGAGGGCGTGGACTTCGTCGGCGGGCCGGAGCGGCTCGACGAGGTGTTGCGCCGCGCGGATTATCTGGCGATCACCCTGTCGCTGTCGCCGCAGACGCGCGGGCTGCTCGATGCGGCGAAGCTCTCGCTGATGAAGCCGGGTGCGTACCTGATCAACGTCGCGCGGGCGGAGATCGTCGAGGAGGATGCGCTGTTCGAGGCGCTGAAGGGCGGAAGACTGGGCGGTGCGGCGCTGGATGTGTGGTATCGCTATCCGCGGGCGCCGGGGCCGGCCGCGCCGGCGAGCAGGGAGTTCCATGCGTTGGCCAATGTGATCATGACGCCGCACATCTCCGGCTGGACCGAGGGCATGATCGAGGCGCGCACGCGGCTGATCGTCGGCAACGTCGAACGCGTCGCGCGCGGCGAGAAGCCGCTGAACGCCATCGTCCCATGAAGCACTGGAGCCAGCGCCTGCCGTTCTACTACGGCTGGGTGATCATCTTCGTCGCCTTCGTCACCATGGCGGTGGCGGTTTCGGCGCGCACCTCGTTCTCGCTGCTGGTGCCGCCGCTGATCGACGAGTTCGGCTGGGATCGCGGCCTGGTGGCCGGCGCGTTCTCGTTCGGCTTCCTGGTGTCCTCGGTGATCAGCCCGATCAGCGGACGCGTGATGGACCGGCAGGGACCGCGCGTGCTGATCCTGGTCGGCGTCGCGGTGGTCACCGTCGGCCTGATGCTGGCGCGGCAGATCGCCAACCCGTGGCATTTCTACGTGCTGCTGGGCATCGCGGTCGGCGCCGGCGCCAACCTGATGAGCTTCACCGTGCATTCGCAGTTCCTGCCGAACTGGTTTGCGCGCAAGCGCGCGATGGCGATCGGCATCGCCTTCTCCGGCGTCGGCGTCGGCGCCATCGTGCTGCTGCCGTGGCTGCAGTCGATCATCGCGCGCGAGGGCTGGCGCGAGGCGTGCTTCACCATGGGCATCGTCGTGCTGTGCGTGCTGGGGCCGCTGAACCTCCTGGTGTGGCGCAGGCCCGAGGACATCGGCCTGCTGCCCGACGGCGACAAGGTCGCGGCCGCGGCGGCGAAGCGCAACGCCGGCAACGTCGTCGACGCGCAATGGGCCAGCACGCAATGGACGCTCTCGAGCGCGGCGCGCACGGCGCGCTTCTGGTGGATCGTGATCGGCTTCTTCAGCGCGCTGTTCGCCTGGTACGCGGTGCAGGTGCACCAGACCAAGTACCTGGTCGAGATCGGCTTCACGCCCTCGCTCGCCGCCTGGAGCCTCGGCATCGTCAGCGTCGTGGCGATCCCCGGCCAGATCGGCCTGGGCTGGCTGTCGGACCGCATCGGGCGCGAGTGGATCTGGGCGGCGGGCTCGTTCGGCTTCGTGATCTGCTACGCCGCGCTGATCGCCATGGAGCACGAGCCCTCAGCCGCGCTGCTCTACCTGATGGTCTTCGCCCAGGGCTTCCTCGGCTACGCGCTGACATCGGTGATGGGGCCGATCGTGGTCGAGATCTTCGAGGGCAAGCACTTCGCCTCGATCTTCGGCATGATCAACGTCGCCTCGATCGCCGGCGGCGCCGCCGGGCCGTGGGTCGCGGGCGTGATCCACGACGCCACCGGCAGCTATCGCCTCGCCTTCATCATGGCGCTGGGCTTCAGCCTGGTCTCCGCCATCGCGATCTTCCTCGCCAGCCCCGGCAAGGTGCGCGTGGTGCCGGGCAGGCTGAAGCGGGCGTGATGGCCTTCAGTCGAGCGTGCGCTTGAGGAAATCGCGCACGCGGGTGAGCGCGTCGCGCATCGCCGGCTCGTTGTATTCGACGCGGTGGCCCTCGAAGAGCACGCCGCGTCCGGGTGCGAGCGAGAGGGTGACGGCGTCGAAGGCGTGATGGGCGCCGGGGTAGATCACCAGGTCGACCATCGAGCGGTCGCCGGCGGCGCGCGGCGCGCCGAGCTCGGTGCGGCCTTCGGCCATCGCCCGGCAGTCGGCGGCCGGCGTCCAGTCGTCGGCGTCGCCGATCAGCACCAAGAGCGGCGTCGTCATGATGCCCGAGGCGTACTTGCACACCGGGTAGAAGGCGATGCCGGCGCGGAACTTCGCCGGCTGCAGCTTCTCGACGCCGCCCTTCTCGAGCGCCTCGAGCACCGCCCAGCCGCCCTGCGAGAAACCCATCACCGCGATCTGGCCCGGGCGTACGAAGGGCCTGGCGGCGAGATGGCGCAAGGCGGCGTAGCCGTCGAAGAGCTGGTAGGGGCTGACGACGCCGGTGCACAGCGTCTCGATGTTGCGCGGGCCGAAGCTGTCGACGGCGAGCGCGGCGTAGCCCCAGCGCGCCAGCGTGTCGGCCCAGAACAGCATCGAGGAATGGAAGCCGCCGCAGCCGTGCAGCAGCACGACGGCGGGGAACGGGCCCTCGCCCGGCGGGCGCGCGAGGTAGCCGGTCAGGCGCACCGGCACGTCCTGGCTGCCGCCCTCGATGTCGACGAACTGGCCGGCGGAGGCGGCGGGCGCGGCGGCGGCGAGGCTCAGCGCCAGAAGCAGGCTGGCGAGGAGCTGGCGCATGGTTCCCTCCTCCACCTCATGGCGGACAGACGCGGACAGTGGTGTTGTCGCACGCCGGGGCCGTGCGCGGCCCCTGGCCACCCCATCCGGCACTTCGCGCCACCTTCCCCCGCCGGCGCGGGAAGGTAAAGACTCAGGCCAATGCGACGTCGACGAGGGTGGTGTTGTAGGTCGTGGCGCCGCAGGGGGCGGGGCGGTCCTCGGTGAGCGCGTTGGCGCAGCCGCGCGTGTCGACGCCGTTGCCGTTGGGGGTGAACCAGGCGCCTTCCTTGATCGAGACCACGCCGCGGGCGATGCCGCGCGTCACCTTCGCCGGCAGCAAGGTCGCGCCGCGGTCGTTGAAGACGCGCACGAGCTGGCCGTTCCTGATGCCGCGCGCCGCGGCGTCGTCGGCGTGGATCCAGACGTCGTCGGGATCGACCCTGGCGAGCTGCTCCTGGTTGCCGTGGATCGAATGCGTGCGGGCGCGCGATTTCGGGCTGCACAGCATCAGCGGGTGGCGCGGATCGGCGTTCACCGGCTCGATCCAGGTCGGGATCGGCGGGATCACGCCCAGGCCGTAGAAATCGGGCTTGGCGGCCAGCGCCGTCGAGTAGAGCTCGATCTTGCCGCTGGGCGTGTTGAAGCGGTGGTGGTCGGGGTCGCGGATCTGTTTCGCGAACGCCACCGCGTCCTGCGGCGGCGCGAAGCGCGCGACGCCCTTCTCGGCGAACTGCTCGAAATCGTCGACCGCGTCGCGGGTCAGCTCGCGCAGCCACGCCATCTCGCTCTTGTCGTTGTAGTCGGCGATGCCGACGCGCGCGGCGAGGTCGGCGAAGATGTCCATGTCGTTGCGGCATTCGTACATCGGCGCGATCGCCTGCTTCATGAAGATCGCGTAGTGCCCGGCGCCGGCCCACGGCGTGTGCACGTCGTTGCGCTCCCAGAACGTCGTCGCCGGCAGCACGATGTCGGCGTGGCGCGCGGTCGGCGTGAGGAAATGATCCTGCGCCACGATGAGCTCGACGCCCGCCAGCGACGCCGCCATCTTGTTGGCGTTGGGGCACTGGTTGAACAGATCGCCGCCGGCCGAATAGATCATCCTGATGTCGGACGGATAGCCGCCGGCCTTGCCGCGCGCCAGCAGGGAGGCGAGCAGCGGCGTGGCGACGCGCGCGTCGATCGGGTTGCTGCCCAGCGGGAAGCTCTTGATGCCGGCGCGGCCGGTGGCGCCGTTGCTGCAGCCCGAGCTGCCGCCGACGATGCCGACATTGCCGGTGATCATGGCGAGCGCGTAGGCGGCGCGATGGAACTGCTCGCCGAACGCCGTGCGGCCGGGCGCGTAGCCGCAGTGCAGCGCCGCGGGCCTGGCGGTCGCGAACTCGATGGCCAGCCGCCGGATGGTCTCCGCCGGCATGCCGGTGCGGGCGGCCGCCCATTCC
>CAYNOF010000327.1:0-9077 GCA_964398335.1 uncultured Rhizobiaceae bacterium | reverse complement strand
GAGCATGGCCGGGTCACGGTGGCCGAGGCCGCGAGGGTCAGCGGCGCCAGCCGCAACACGATCAAGGACCATCTGAAAGCGCTGGTCGAGCAGGGCCATCTGACCCCGCACGGGGCCGGCCGCGGCGCATGGTACGGGCTTGCCTGAGCCCTTCGAAAGTATTTCTATACTTCCGGAAATACGGTTGACTCTCACGGCCGGCGGCCTATATTGGCATCCATGAAGCTCGACGACGCCGCCGCCCGGCTCGAAGCCCTGGGCAACCCGACCCGCCTCAAGATCTTCCGCGCCCTGGTGCGTGCGGGGATCGAGGGCATGGCGGTGGGCAAGCTGCAGGACCGGCTCGACATCGCCGCCTCGACGCTCTCGCATCACCTGAAGTCGCTGATCACGGTCGGCCTGGTGAGCCAGACGCGTGAGGGCACGACCCTGATCTGCCACGCCAACTACGAGCTGATGCGCGGCCTGATCGACTACATGGTCGAGCAGTGCTGCGCCGAGGGGACCTGCGCGCCGGCGGGTCTCTCGAAACCCCGCGCGGCGTAAAAAAATTTGCCCCACTATTTCGATGATTCTGGAAAGACAGGAGAATCGGCCATGACCACCGTCGCCATCCTCGGAGCCGGCCCCGTCGGCCTCGCCGCCGCTGCGCACGCGCTGGAGCGCGGCCTGCAGCCGGTGGTGCTGGAGCGCGGCCCCGCCGCCGGCCACGCCGTGCGCCGGTGGAGCCATGTGCGCATGTTCTCGCCGTGGGAATACAACGTCGACAAGGCGGCCGGCCGGCTGCTGGCGGCGGCGGGCTGGAACGCGCCGCCCGACGGCGACTATCCCACCGGCGGCGAGCTGGTCGAGCACTACCTCGAGCCGTTGGCCACCCGCACGGCGCTGAAGGATCGCATCCGGACCAGCAGCACGGTCACCTCGGTCGGCCGCGTCGGCTTCGACAAGGTCAAGAGCGCCGGCCGCGAGAAGGCGGCCTTCGAGATCCGCTACCGCAACGGCAAGGGGCCGGAGACGCTGCGCGCCGACGCGGTGATCGACGCCACCGGCACGTGGTTCTCGCCCAACCCGGCCGGCGCCGATGGCCGTGCCGCGATCGGCGAGGATCAGGTGCAGAGCCGCCTCGCCTACGGCATGCCCGACGTGCTGGGCGCCGATCGGGCGCGCTATGCCGGCAAGACGGTCGCGGTCACCGGCGCGGGCCATTCCGCGATCGGCACCCTGATCGATCTCGCGCGGCTGGCCGACGAGGTGCCGGGCACGAAGGCGATCTGGCTGCTGCGCGGCACCGATCCGAGCAAGGCGTTCGGCGGCGGCGCCAACGACCAGCTCGCGGCGCGCGGTGCGCTGGGCACGGCCTTCGCCGCCATCGTCGCCTCGGGCAAGGTCACCGTCGAAAGCGGCTTCCGCATCGGCCATCTCGGCGAGAGCGAGGGCAGGCTGCGCATCGCCGCGGGCGCCGCGTGCTGCGCGCGCCAGGTGATGGCCGACGAGCTGGTCGTGTGCACCGGCTTCCGGCCCGAGCTCGACTTCCTGCGCGAGGTGCGCCTGTCGCTCGATCCGGCGCTGGAATGCCCGCCCGAGCTGGCGCCGCTGATCGATCCCAACCTGCACAGCTGCGGCACGGTGCGTCCGCACGGCGCGCGCGAGCTGGCGCAGCCCGAGCCCGGCTTCTACATCGCCGGCATGAAGTCGTACGGCCGCGCGCCGACCTTCCTGATGCTCACCGGCTACGAGCAGGTGCGCTCGATCGTCGCCGAGATCGCCGGCGACCATCAGGCGGCGCGCAAGGTCGAGCTGGTGCTGCCCGAGACCGGCGTGTGCAGCGGCCCGGGCCCGCTCGCCGGCGCGCAATCGGTCGCGGCCGGCTGCTGCGGCGGGCCGGCGCCGGCCGAAACCAGGGCCGCCGTGCCCAACGCCTGCTGTGCCGTCGACGCGCAGGAGAAAATGCTGGGCAAGACGGGCTGCGGCTGAGTAGTCAGGCACGCATGTCGCTTTTCGAACGCTACCTGACCCTGTGGGTCGCGCTCTGCATCGTCGCCGGCGTCGCGCTCGGCCACTGGTTCGCGGCGATCTTCCACGCCATCGGCTCAGCCGAGATCGCGCAGGTCAACCTGCCGGTCGCGCTGCTGATCTGGCTGATGATCATCCCCATGCTGATCAAGGTCGATTTCGCCGCCATGGCGCGCGTGCGCGAGCATTGGCGCGGCATCGCCGTGACCTTGTTCATCAACTGGGCGGTCAAGCCGTTCTCGATGGCGGCGCTGGGCTGGCTGTTCATCGGCTATGTCTTCGCGCCCTTGCTGCCGGCCAGCCAGATCGACAGCTACATCGCCGGCCTGATCCTGCTGGCGGCGGCGCCCTGCACCGCCATGGTCTTCGTCTGGAGCAATTTGTCGGACGGCGAGCCGGGCTTCACCCTGACCCAGGTCGCGCTGAACGACGTGATCATGGTCTTCGCCTTCGCGCCGATCGTCGGCCTGCTGCTGGGGCTGTCGGCGATCACCGTGCCGTGGCAGACGCTGCTGCTGTCGGTCACGCTCTATATCGTCGTGCCCGTCGTCCTCGCGCAAATCATCCGCCGCGTGGCGCGCGCGCGCGGCGGCCAGGCCGCGGTCGACGGATTGCTGGCGCGCCTGCAGCCGGTCTCGCTGGTCGCGCTGCTGAGCACCCTCGTCCTGCTGTTCGGCTTCCAGGGCCAGCAGATCATCGACCAGCCGCTGATCATCGCCCTGCTCGCCGTGCCGATCCTGATCCAGGTCTACTTCAACTCGGCGCTGGCCTATCTCCTCAATCGCGCCACCGGTGAGGCGCATTGCGTGGCGGCGCCCTCGGCGCTGATCGGCGCCAGCAACTTCTTCGAGCTCGCGGTCGCCGCCGCGATCAGCATCTTCGGCTTCTCCTCAGGCGCGGCGCTCGCCACGGTGGTCGGCGTGCTGATCGAGGTGCCGGTGATGCTGTCCGTCGTGCGGATCGTCAACGCCAGCCGGCGCTGGTACGAATCCGGTCCCGCCGTCACGCGTCGGCTGGCGGAGTCCAAATCGCAGACCTAGCGGGCCCCGGGAGCACCGGCGTTCCCCCGGACGAAGCCGACAGGCCCTTGGCCTGTCGGCTTTTTTGCGCCTGCCCGTCATAGTGTCGTCACATATTTCGACTATTCAACAACTATGGAATCGAAGGATGCAGCCCTCGGCTTTGCCGCCCTGGCGCAGGAGACGCGCCTCAACCTGATGCGCCTGCTGGCGAGCCGGGGGGCGTCGGGCATGGCGGCGGGCGAGATCGCGGCGGCGCTCGGCCAGGCGCCGTCGACGCTGTCGTTCCACTTCGCCCAGCTCGAGGAAGCCGGCCTGATCCAGTCGACCCGCCAGGGCCGCTACATCGTCTATGCGGTGCGCTTCGCCGGCCTGCGCACGCTGCTCGCCTTCCTCACCGAGACCTGTTGCGCGGGCCGGCCCGAACTGTGCGGCGACCTCGCGCGACTGCTGCCCGATGACCCACCGGAGGATCGCCGCATGACGGCCGCCTACAACGTGCTGTTCCTGTGCACGCGCAACTCGGCGCGTTCGCTGATGGCGCAGGCCCTGCTCGAGCAGATCGGCAAGGGCAGGTTCCACGCCTACTCGGCGGGATCGGAGCCGGCCGACAGGCCGATGCCCGAGGTGATCGAGCGGCTGCGCACCCTGGGTCACGACGTGGCGCATCTGCGCTGCAAGTCGTGGGAGGAGTTCGCCCGGCCCGACGCGCCGCGCATGGATTTCGTCATCACGCTCTGCGACACCCTGCAGGGCCAGGATTGCCCCGATCTCGGCTCGCGGCCGATCACTTCGGCCTGGCCCCTGCCCGACCCGGCGAAATTCACCGGCAACGCGGCCGAGCGCGCGACCATGATCAACGCGCTCTACGCCATGATCCGCCGGCGGCTGGAGATCTTCACCAGCCTGCCGATCGCGTCGCTCGACGAGATGGCGCTCAAGAAGCGTCTCGACGAGCTGGGCGATGCGGCCCGCGCGCAAGGCTAGCGGGCCACGATCGATGAATGGATTTCCCCGTCGGAACGGAAGCACACCATGAGAGTCGGCATCAACGGCATGGGCCGCATGGGGCGGCTCGCCCTGCGCGCGGCGTTCGGCGGCGTGGCGCGTGCGGCCGACGATCCGCGGGCCGGCAACCGGCTGGACGTGGTGCACGTCAACGAGATCAAGGGCGGTGCCGCGGCGACGGCGCATCTGCTGGAGTTCGACAGCATCCACGGCCGCTGGCACGCCTCCTTCGGCGTCGAGGACGACACGGCCATCCGCATCGACAACCACCGGCTGGGCTTCAGCGCCGAGCCCGAACCGGGTGCGGTGAAGTGGGGCGATCTGGGCTGCGACATCGTGCTGGAGTGCACCGGCAAGTTCCTCACGCCGCAGGCGCTGGAGGGTTACTTCCAGCGCGGCGTGAAGCGCGTCATCGTCGCCGCGCCGGTCAAGCACGAGAGCGCGCTCAATGTCGTGGTCGGCGTCAACGACGCGCTCTACGAGCCGCGGCGCCATCGCCTGCTGACGGCGGCCTCGTGCACGACCAACTGCCTGGCGCCGGTGGTCAAGGTGGTGCACGAGGCGATCGGCATCGTGCACGGCCAGATCACCACCATCCACGACCCGACCAACACCAACGTCGTGGTCGACGCGCCGCACAAGGACCTGCGCCGCGCGCGCTCGGCGATGACCTCGCTGGCGCCGACGACCACCGGCAGCGCCACGGCGATCACGCTGATCTATCCCGAGCTGAAGGGAAAGCTGAACGGTCACGCGGTGCGCGCGCCGGTGCTCAACGCCAGCCTCACCGACTGCGTCTTCGAGCTCAGGCGGGCGACCACCGAGACCGAGATCAACGGCCTGTTCGCCCAGGCCGCATCGGGTGCGCTGGCCGGCATCCTCGGCTACGAGCGGCGCCCGCTGGTCTCGGCCGACTACTGCAACGACTCGCGCAGCGCCATCGTCGACGCGCCCAGCACCATGGTGACCGACGGCACGCTCCTGAAGGTCTACGCCTGGTACGACAACGAGATGGGCTATGTCTGCCGCATGGTCGACCTCGCCAACATCGTGATCGAGCGGGGTGTGGCGTGATGAGCACCGCACCTCAGCCTGAGGCGCGCCCGATGGGGCGCGTCTCGAAGGGTGGGCAACACGCCCGGAGTCTGCTGCCCATGCCTCGAGACGGCCGCTTCGCGGCCTCCTCGGCATGAGGCTGGCGATGCGCAACTACCTGATCGTCACCGCGTCCTACTGGGGCTTCACCCTGGTCGACGGCGCGTTGCGCATGCTGGTGCTGCTGCATTTCTTCCGGCTCGGCTACTCGCCCTTCACGCTCGCCTTCCTGTTCCTGCTCTACGAGTTCGCCGGCATCGTCGCCAATCTCGGCGGCGGCTGGCTGGCCACGCGCTTCGGCATCCCGCGCATGCTCGCCGCCGGCCAGGCATTGCAGGTCATCGGCCTGGTGATGCTCTCGGCGCTCGACCCGGCCTGGAGCGCCGCCACCTCGGTCGCCTGGGTGATGATCGCCCAGGGCATCGCCGGGCTGGCCAAGGACTTCACCAAGACCGCGTCGAAATCGGCGATCAAGGCGACGTCGGAAGCGGGCGCCGGCCAGCTCTTCAAGTGGGTCGCCTGGTTCACCGGCTCGAAGAACGCGATGAAGGGCATCGGCTTCTTCTTCGGCGGGCTGCTGCTCGAGGCGATCGGCTTCCGCGGCGCGCTGTGGCTGATGGCCGGTGTGATCGGCGTGATCTTCATGGCCGGCGTGGCGCTGCTGCCGCGCAGCCTGGGCAAGGGCAGGTCGTCGAAGTCGATGCGCGAGTTCCTCTCCAAGTCGCGCGGCGTGAACATGCTGGCGGCGGCGCGCGTCTTCATGTTCGGCGCGCGCGAGGTGTGGTTCGTCGTCGGCCTGCCGGTGTTCCTCTACGCCGCCGGCTGGCGCTTCGTCGAGGTCGGCGGCTTCCTCGCGGCCTGGACCATCGGCTACGGGCTGGTGCAGGCGGCCGCGCCGTCGCTGATCGCGCGCAGCGGCGACGGGCTCAGCCGCGAGGTGCCCTACGCCCGCGTGTGGGCCGGCCTGCTGGCGGCGGTGCCGATCGCGCTGGCGCTGCTGCTGCGCCAGCCCGGCCTGTGGCGGCCCGACCTCGTCGTCGTCATCGGCCTGGCGCTGTTCGGCCTGCCCTTCGCGGTGAACTCCTCGCTGCACTCCTACCTGATCCTGGCCTATGCCGGCTCGAAGAAGGCGGCCGAGGATGTCGGCTTCTACTACGCCGCCAACGCCACCGGCCGGCTCGCCGGCATGATGCTGTCGGGCGCGCTCTACCAGTGGGGCGGCATGGTCGCCTGCCTGCTGGGCTCGGCGGCGATGCTGTTGTCCTGCTGGGCGATCACCTTCGTGCTGCCGCAGCACGCCGCCGGCGCCGCGCCCGGGCAGCCCGCGCGCTGATATATTTCCAATATTCTAGAAATATGGTTGACAACTGACGAGGGACGGCCTTCAGTCGTCCCGACATCATGAAGACCTCATCGCCCGCCCGCCTGGTGGCGATCGTCTGCTCGGCGCAGGTGCTCGTGCAGATCGGTGCCTATTTCTGGCCGGCATTGCTGCCGCAGATGATGCAGCGCTGGTCGCTCAGCAACAGCGAGGCCGGCTGGATCACGTCGGCGTTCTACGGGGCCTACATGGTCAGCGTGCCCGTGCTGGTCACGCTGACCGATCGCATCGATGCCAGGCGGGTCTATCTGTTCGGCGTCGGCTGCACCCTCGTCGGCCACCTGCTGTTCGGCTTGCTGGCCGAAGGCTTCTGGTCGGCCCTGGCGCTGCGCACGCTCACCGGCATGGGCTGGGCCGGCACCTACATGACGGGGCTGAAGCTGCTGGCCGACCAGGTCGACGCGAAGATGATGTCGCGCGCCGTCACCGGCCATGCCGCGAGCATCGGCATATCCGGAGCGCTCTCCTTCCTCCTCGGCGACGTGATCGCGCAGCATCTGGGCTGGCGCGCCGCCTTCATCGTCGCCGGCTGCACCGCGGCGATCGCCTGGCTCGCCGTCGCCACCCAGGTTCCCGGCCGCGCACCGCCGGTTTCGGCCACCGGGACGAGGCCGGCGCTGTTCGACTTCCGGCCGGTGTTGCGCAACCGCTCGGCCATGGCCTACGCCCTGGCCTACTGCGTCCATACGCTGGAGATGAACGGGCTGCGCGGCTGGGGCGTGGCCTTTCTCGCCTGGGTCGCGGCCAGCACGGGCGCGGCGGCGCAGATGATCTCGCCGACCGTGGTCGTCACGGCGCTGGGCCTCGTCGGCACGATGTCGAGCGTGATCGGCAACGAGGCCTCGATCCGCTTCGGCCGCCGCCGCCTCGTCTCGTCAGCGATGCTGCTGTCGATCGCCTTCGCCGCCGGGCTCGGCTTCCTCGGCTCGCTCGGCTACTGGATCGCGGTGGCGCTGCTGCTGCTCTACGGCGCGGTGATCTGGCTCGATTCGTCGTCGCTGACCGCGGGCGCGGCGGGCACGGCCGAGCCGTCGCGGCGCGGCGCCACGCTGGCGGTGCATTCGATGCTGGGCTACGGCGGCGGCTTCGTCGGCCCGCTGGCGATCGGCTGGACGCTCGATCTCAGCGGCGGCATGTCGCCCACGGCCTGGGGGCTGGCCTTCCTCGTCGTCGCCGGGCTGATGGCCGCGGCGCTGGCGGTCTTCACCGCCATCCGCCCGCGCGAGCTGGCCGGCGACCGCGGCGGCTGATCAGGCGCCGCTGCGCTGGCCCAGCGTGCCGAGCAGCGCCTTGATGGTCGCGGCCAGCGCGTCGTAGCCATAGGGCTTGCTGAGCAGCGGCCGGTCGCACAGATGGCGCATGGCGTCGGTCATGCGCATCACCCCCGAGGTCAGGATGATGCGTACGTCGCGACAGTGCTCGCGGGTCCAGCGGGCGAGATCCAGGCCGGTGATGCCGGTGCCGAGATCGATGTCGGAGAACAGGATCTCGACCGGCTCGCCGGCGAGCAGGATGGCCTGGGCTTCCTCGCCGGTCTTGGCCTCGAGCACGCGATAGCCGCACTGGCGCAGGTAGTCGGCGACGGCCAGTCGCACGAGCACCTCGTCCTCGACCACCAGGATCACCGACCGGTCGGGATGGCCGTTGCCCGCTTTCTGCGGGTCCTCGGCATCCGCTCCGTCCCACCCTCTGCGTTCGGGCATGCACCGAACCAGCCACAACGCGGCACCCATCCCGCTTCCTCCCCGTTCATTCAATCGACCCTAACGCATCGGCCCATCGCCGGTTCCGGTCGTCGCGCGCCGCCCGGACATCGTGCCCGAGTCGCATCGACGGGCGGAAATTGCCCCCCTCGCCGGTGTGAAAAAGCGCCGTTCGGTACGTCAACGCACCGAACCGCCCGAGCGGTCCGCCGTTATCCAGTGAGCCGCCGGAGGGCTCGACCATGCTCGCGGTGCTGTTCGAGCGCCGCCACCAGATCATCCTGATGCGCTACAGCGGTGCATTCACCGCCGACGATCTCAACGAGCTGGACGGCGCGGCGCGGGCTTTCGTGCAGCGGCAGACGCTGGCGGCCAGCATCGTCGATCTCAGCCAGGTCCGCCGGATCGACATGCCGACGCAGCGGGTGGTCGCCCTGGCCTACCAGCCGCCGGTCATGCTCGACGGCGCGCGCGTCTACGTCGTGGCCACCGCCGAGCCGTTCGGCCTGGTCAGGCTCTACGCCGCCCACCAGGAGCTGGCCGGCTTCAGGCCGCCCAAGATCGTGCGGACCATGGCCGAGGCGCAGCGTTTCCTGGCGCTGGACGATCCGCATTTCGAGCCGCTCACCCACCCCCTCGTCCATTGAGGGCAGCCGGCCTGCGCTGATCGGCCTCCGATCTCTCACAGGCGTCGCCGGAACATTGCCCTCAGCTTGCCCGTTTTTTCCGGCACAAGGGACGCAACGGAATCGCAGGTGAGTGTGATGCGCCCGGCGTTGAGCAGACGAGAAGCGGCAGCCCGCAACGATCGGATCGCCCTGGTGGCGGTGCTCGGCCTGATGGCGGCGTTTCTCGGCA
>CAYNOF010000326.1:0-12382 GCA_964398335.1 uncultured Rhizobiaceae bacterium | reverse complement strand
CGCGCGCCCGGCCGGCCCTTCGGCCTGGAGGGCAGGAACCGGCCGCTCGAATTCCGCCTGCTGCACGTGATTGAGTTCGCCGGCAACGGCGACATCAAGCGCGAGAACGTCTGGGTTGACCTCGCCGCGGTCATGCAGCAGCTGCCGCAGGGCTGAGATGGGCGAGCGCCCCAACCAGCGCCGGCGCACGCGCAAGGACCTGCTGCAGGCCGCGGCGCGTCTGATGAAGCAGGGCGGCGCGCCCAGCCTCGAGGCCATCGCCGAGGAGGCGATGGTCTCGCGCGCCACCGCCTACCGCTACTTCCCCAGCGCCGATGCTCTGCTGGTGGAGGCCTCGCTCGACATCGCCTTCCCCGAGACCGACGCGGTGCTCGGCGGCGACGCGCCCAGCGATCCGGTCGCGCGTCTCGAGCTCGTCGAAGCGGCGACCGACGCGATGATTTCGGCCAACGAACCCGGCCTGCGCCGCATGCTGATCCATGCGCTGGAGCGCAAGCTGCGCGGCGAGGCCGATGGCGACACGCCGGCGCGCCAGAACCGCCGCACGCCGCTGATCGACGCGGCGCTCGAGCCGGCGCGCAAGGAGTTCAAGCCGGCGGCGCTGGCCAATCTCAGGCGCGCGCTGGCGCTGGTGATCGGCACCGAGGCGATGGTGGTATTCAAGGACGTGCTGCAGATCGACGACGCCGAGGCGCGCCGTGTGAAGCGCTGGGCGATCCGCGCCCTGGTGGCGGCGGCACGCAAGACGGAGTGATCATGGATATCGCCATCCGGGCGCTCGACGGTCGCGACGTCGTCGAGGCCGACCGCATCTTCCGGCTCGCCTTCGGAACCTTTCTTGGCCTGCCCAAGCCGGAATCCTTCATGGGTGATGCCGACCTCGTGGGCACGCGCTGGTGGGTCGCACCGTCGGCAGTGCTCGGGGCCTATACCGGCGATGAGCTGCTGGGCTCGAACTTCGTCGCCAACTGGGGCAGCTTCGGCTTCTTCGGCCCCCTGACCATTCGACCCGATCTGTGGGATCGCGGCATCGCCCGCCGGCTGCTCGAGCCGACGATGGACCTGTTCGCGCGCTGGGGAACCAAGCAGGCGGGGCTGTTCACCTTCCCTGACAGCCCCAAGCATATCGCGCTCTACGAAAAATACGGCTTCCGCCGTCAGGCACTGACGCCTGTGATGGCCAAGGCCGTGGGCGGCGCGGCCGGCGGCGGGCAGTGGTCGACCTTCTCGGCCATCCCGCGGCCCTGCCGTGCGCCGACGCTGAGCGCCTGCCGGGCGCTGACCGAGGCGATCTATCCCGGTCTCGACGTGCAGAGCGAGATCCGCGCGGTGTGCGACCAGCGCATCGGCGAGACCGTGCTGGTGCGCGAGGGACGCGAGCTGGTCGCCTTCGCGGTCTGCCACCAGGGCGCCGGCAGCGAGGCGGGCTCGGGCGTCACTTTCATCAAGGTTGGCGCCGCGCGGCCGGGCCGTGACGCGCCCGGGCATTTCGAGCGCCTGCTGGCGGCCTGCGAGGCGCTGGCCCAGGTGCGCGGCTCCAAGCAGCTCGTGGCCGGCATCAATGTCGCGCGGTCGCAGGCCTACCAGATCATGCGCCGGCACGGCTTCGAGACCACCTTCGAAGGGGTGGCGATGCACCGGCCGGATGCGCCCGGGCACAACCGGCCGGACTGCTTCGTCATCGACGACTGGCGCTGACAGGGGCCGGCTTGCCAAGGCCCTGACGCGCGGGTAAACCCCCGGCTCCCAACCGGAGCGGTAGGTCATGGGCTACAAGGTCGCCGTCGTCGGCGCGACCGGCAATGTTGGTCGCGAATTCCTGAACATCCTCGCCGAGCGCCGATTCCCGGTGGACGAGCTCGTGCCGCTGGCCTCGTCGCGCTCGGTCGGCAAGGAGGTCTCGTTCGGCGAGTCCGAGAAGCTCAAGGTGCGCGACCTCGCGACCTACGATTTCAAGGGCATCGACATCGTGCTGTCCTCGCCCGGCGCCAAGGTCTCGGCCGAGAGCAGCCCGCGTGCCGCGAAGGCCGGCGCCGTGGTGATCGACAACACCTCGTACTTCCGCATGGACCCCGACGTGCCGCTGGTCGTGCCCGAGGTCAACCCGCACGCCATCGCCGGCTGGACGAAGAAGGGCATCATCGCCAACCCCAACTGCTCGACCATCCAGATGGTCGTGGCGCTCAAGCCGCTGCACGACGCCGCCACGATCACCCGCGTGGTCGTGTCGACCTACCAGTCGGTCTCGGGCGCGGGCAAGGAAGGCATGGACGAGCTCTTCAACCAGTCGAAGGGCATCTTCGTCTCCAACCCGGTCGAGCCGAAGAAGTTCACCAAGGCCATCGCCTTCAACGTCATCCCGCATATCGATGTCTTCATGGACGACGGCTCGACCAAGGAAGAGTGGAAGATGGTGGTCGAGACCAAGAAGATCCTCGACCCCAAGATCAAGGTGACCGCGACCTGCGTGCGCGTGCCGGTGTTCGTCGGCCACTCCGAGGCGGTGAACATGGAGTTCGAGCGCCCGATCGACGAGACCGAGGCGCGCACCATCCTGTCGCGTGCCAAGGGCGTGCGCGTGCTCGATCGGCGCGAGGATGGCGGCTACATCACGCCGGCGGAGATCGCCGGCGAGGACGGCGTCTTCGTCAGCCGCATCCGCAACGATTCCACGATCGAGAACGGGCTCAACATGTGGGTCGTGAGCGACAACGTGCGCAAGGGCGCGGCGCTCAACGCCATCGAGATCGCCGAGCACCTGATCAAGGGCGAGATGCTGCGCAAGGCGGCGTAGGTCTTTCTCCCTCTCCCCGCGGGCGGGCGGAGGGAGTACTCTGACGTCAATGACCTCCTCTCCGGCCGCGTACTCGCCGCGCGGCATAGCTCCGATCGCCACGATTCCCTCGCTGCCGGCGGCGCCGAAGCCGGCTGCGGCGCCGCAGCCGCAGCGTGGTCCGGTGACGGCCGACGACATCAGGCGCTGGCTGCGCGAGGCCTTCGAGAAGCAGAAGACGGACGACCTCGACGGCGCGATCGCCGACTACCGCCGCGTGCTGGCGGTGCAGCCGACAAATCGCACGGCCTGGGGCAATCTCGGCGTGGTCTACCGCAAGGCCAAGCGGCCCGAGATGTCGGTGGCCTGCTACATGCGCGCGCTGGAGGGCGACGAGAACAACGCCGGCGTGCAGGGCAACCTCGGCAACGCCTACAAGGATCTCGAGCGCTTCGAGGAATCATGGGCCGCGCACCAGCGCGCCATCGCGCTTGATCCGATGTCGACCGGGCTCCTGCACAACTACGGCGTGGCGTTGTCGGAAGGCGGCATGCCGGTCGAGGCGCGCCGCGTCTTCGATCGCGTGCTGGAGATGGACGAGGGCCACGTCGACACGCACTGGGACCGCTCGATCTGCTCGCTGCGCCTGGGCGATTTCAGCCGCCAGGCGTGGGACGACTACGAATGGCGCTGGAAGCTGCAGGAGCTGGGCAACTACACGCCGCCGACCGCCGCGCCGGTGTGGCGCGGCGAGAAGCTCGAGGGCCGCACCCTCATGGTCTATTCCGAGCAGGGCTTCGGCGACACGCTCTTCGCGCTGCGCTACCTGCCCCGGCTCAAGGGCATCGACGGCAAGGTGATCCTGCGCTGCCAGCCCGACCTGATGCGGCTGGTGAAGGACGTCGAGGGCTACCACGAGCTGGCTTCGGCCAAGGACCCGGTACCGCCGCACGATCTCGCTTTGCCGATCATGAGCCTGCTCGGCCGCTTCACGCGTTCGATCGACGACATTCCGCCGCCGGCCAGGCTCACCATCCCGGCCGGCGCCGGCGCCGGGGCGCTGCCGCTGATCAAGGCGGCCGGCGCAGCCTTCAAGATCGGCGTCGTCTGGTCGGGCAGCGTCACCTTCCGCGGCAATGCGCGCCGTGCCGTGACCCTGGACCGCTTCCTGCGCTTCGCCGAGGTGCCCGGCGTGCAGCTCTTCAGCCTGCAGAAGGGGCCGCCCTTCGAGGAATACCGCAAGCTGGCGCCACACCCGCTGATCGTCGATCTGGGCTCGACCTTCGAGGATTTCGCCGACACCGCCGCCGCGCTCCGCCAGCTCGACCTGGTGCTGATGACCGATTCGTCGGTCGCCCACCTCGCCGGCAGCCTCGGCGTGCCGGTCTGGGACCTGGTGAACTTCAACACCTACTGGATCTACTTCCTGGAGCGCGACGACTCGCCCTGGTACCCCTCCATGCGCCTGTTCCGGCAGAAGAAACCGGGCGACTGGGACGAGGTCTTCGAGCGCGCGGCCCAGGAACTGGCCCGCCACGTGGCCGAGGTCCGGGGCGCCTGAGACGCCACGCCATGTGGAAATTATTGGGCAATTTCATCAGAATATGGCATAAAATTGACGTGGCGCTTTGGCTCCGTGGGTAGTGGGGCCGAGGCGGGGGAAGGGTGATCGTCTCGTGAAGGACAATTCGAGGCTGGAGGGCGGCGCTGACGAACAGTGGTCGGCCAATCAGCCGCACACGCTGTTTCGCAGTGAGGACGAAAGCTTCCATCAGCAGATGCGGCTGGCGGCGGCGGCGCATCGTGCCGGCCGGCTCGACGAGGCGATCAGCTCCTATCTGCGCCTGCTGGCCGCGAGGCCCTACAACGCCGAGCTGCACAACAACCTCGGCGTCGCCCTGCGCCTGATCGGCAAGCTCGACGCCGCCGTCGCCCATCACCGCCAGTCGCTCGAGCTCGATCCCGACAATCCGGCGCTGCATTCCAACCTCGGCAATGCGCTGCGTGTGGCCAATCGCACGCGCGAGGCGGTGCGCCATCACCTGCAGGCGGTGTCGCTGAAGCCCGACTATGCCGAGGGCTTCTTCAATCTCGGCCTTTGCCTGCGCGATCTCGGCCGGATCGACGAGGCGCTGGCCTGTCTATCCAAGGCGCTGGCGCTTGGCCCGCAGAACAAGCGCGCGCGGGTCGAGATCGCGATCACCCGGCTGCTGCAGGGCGACCTGACGCGCGGCTTCGCCGAGTACGAGTGGCGCAAGCAGCTCGACGACGTGCCGGCGCCGGAATTCCGCCAACCCGTGTGGACCGGCGGCGACGTCCAGGGCAAGCGCATCCTGCTCTATCCCGAGCAGGGCCTGGCCGACGTGCTGATGTTCGTGCGCTACGCGCGCGAGCTGAAGCGCCGCGGCGCCTCGGTGCTGGTGCTCTGCCAGGCGTTGCTCAAGGAGCTGCTGACGCGGCTCGACTATCTCGACGGCGTGATCGCCGAGGGCGAGCAGCTGCCGGAGTTCGACCTGCATGCCTCGCTGCTGTCGCTGCCGCATCTGTGTGGCGTCGACGTGCCGGCGGCGATGGCGGGCGAGCCTTACCTGCTGCCGCCGGAGCGCGGGCGTATCAAGCTCGGCCGCCTGCCGCGCGCCAAATTGCGCGTCGGCATCTACTGGGCGGCGATGCCCGGCCAGGCGCTCGATCGCCAGCGTTCGGTGCCGTTCCCGTATTTCATGGCGCTGGGCGGCGATCCGGAGGTGCTGTTCTTCAGCCTGCAGGGCGGCACGCACCAGAAGGACATCCAGACCCACGGCGCCAGCGGCCTGGTCCACGATGTCGGCCGCGGCATCTTCGATTTCGCCGAGGCGGCGAGCGCGCTGGAGCAGCTCGACCTCTTGATCACCATCGACGCGCCGATCGCCCATCTCGGCGCCGGCATGGGCATGCCGACCTGGCTGCTGCTGCCCACCGTGCCGGACTGGCGCTGGCAGCAGAGCCGCGCCGACAGTCCCTGGTATCCCCGCCTGCGCATCTTCCGCCAGAGCACGCAGGGCGACTGGGGCCCGGTGTTCGAGCGCGTGGCGGCGGAGCTGGAAAATCTGAAGGCCGCCGTTGACGCTTCGTGAGCGAACGCCGCGCGCCGTCGACGAAATCGCCCGACACTTGACGTAGGACCGATTGGTCCGATGCCGGCAGGCCGGCATATCCGGCGGCGATTCGCATCGCCGACCGGAGCCTTCCATGTCTCGCCCGTTTCGTTACCTCCTGATGACCATCGCCGTCGTTGCGGCCGTCGTGGTCGCGGCCTTCGCCGGCGCGATCGCCTTTGGCACGGCCGATCCGCCGCCGCCGCTCGCCTCGATCAACCAGCCGTTCCAGGGCCGAAGCTATGGCGGCCTGCCGCCGCTGGAGACGTTCAAGGCGCGCGACGGCGCCGCACTGGCCTATCGACGATATGCCGGCGCGCCCGAGCGGGTGATCGTGCTGATCCATGGCTCGACCGGCCAGTCGAGCGCCGTGCACGACCTGGCGATGGCGCTGCGTGCGGCCGGCAGCACGGTCTATGCGCCCGATCTGCGCGGCCACGGCAGGAGCGGCCGGTTGGGGGATATCGGCTATCTCGGCCAGCTCGACGACGACCTCGCCGATCTCGTGCAGCTGGTGCGCCGTGACCACCCGGCCGCTCGCCTGCTGTTGGCCGGCCATTCCTCGGGTGGCGGCTTCGTCTTGCGCGTCGGCGCCGGGCGCGATGCCGGTCTCTTCGACGGCTACCTCGTGCTGGCGCCGTTCCTGCACCACGATGCGCCGACGACGCGGGTCGGTACCGGCGGCTGGGCGCGGCCCTATATCCCGCGCTTCGTGGCGCTGAGCCTGCTCGACCGCGTCGGCCTGCCGCTGTTCCAGCACCTGCCCGTGGTGGCGTTCGCCAGTGGCCCGGACCGGCCGACCACGTACTCCTATCGCCTGCAGACGAACTTCCGCACCCACCGCGACTGGCGCGGCGATCTCGCCGCGCAGCGCCGGCCGGTGGCGATCCTGGTCGGCGCGCGCGACGAGCTGTTCGTCGCCGAGGCCTACGCGCCGCTGGTCGGTGCCATCAACCCGGCGATCGGCGTGCAGGTGGTCGAGGGTGTCGACCATATGGGCATCACCCTCGATCCCGTGGGCATCGCCGCGGTGCGCGCGGCGGCCGATCGGCTGTTCGCCGTCGTTCAGACCGGCGTGAAATCCGGCGGCGGGTAATAGGGCTTGTCGCCCAGCGCCTGCACGCGTTGCCAGAACGCCGGGCCGCTCGCCCTGCCGACCTCCTCGAGGTCGGCCGCCTGGCGCCACATGTTCCACGAATCGGGATGCAGCCGGCTGGCCTCGCTCAGATGCCGGTCGGCCTCCGCCGTGCGGCCCTGCGCGCGCAGCCAGACGCCGAGACGGAAATGCGCATGCGCCTGCGCGATCTGCGGCGTGTTGGCCGGCAGGCGCTTGCGTGCCGTGTCGGCCGGCATCGCGTGCTTGCCTGTGGTGGCCCAGGCCTTCACCGCGTCGAGATAGTCCGCACGCGCGGCGTTGCGCGCGGCCTGGTCCTCGGGCGCCATGGTGCGCGTCTTGAGATCCATGCGGCGGAAGTGATCGGTCGACCCTGTCGTCTCGGGCGGGCGCACGATGTGCCCCTGCTCGTCGATCCACACCGATTGCGGCACGTTGACCATGCCGTAGAGATCGGCGACGCGATGGTCGGTGTCGATCAGGCACCAGTACTCGGCCTTGGCCGCCTCGATCCACGGACGCGCGTGCTCGGCGCCGCGGCTCTCCTCGGCGATGGCCACGATCATCGTGCCGGTGTTCTTGATCTCACCGTAGAGTTGCTGCCACACGGGCAAGTCGAAGCGGCAGCCTCACCAACTGGCCCAGGTGGCGAGGAGCACCTTGCGTCCGCGCAGCGACGACAGCGCATGCGGATTGCCCGCGAGGTCGGGCAGGGTGAAGTCGGGCGCCGCCAGCCCTTCCAGCGCCGCGCGGCGCGCTTCGACGCCGGTGCCCAGCATCCAGACGTCGCCGGCTTCGCTCGCCAGCACCGGATTGCCGAGGTGCCGCCAGAACGCGGCGAGATCGATGCGGCCGCCGCTGGCCATGCCCGACGGCAGCGGCACGCAGACCTCGTCGCGGCACATGCCCTCGGGCTTGAGCGTCCAGCCGGTCGCGCGCTCGGCGTCGGCGGCACTGACAGTGAGGCCGCCGCCGGACTCGACCTGCGCGTCGCCGCGATCGGTAAGGATTGTCGTCATCGTCGGTCGCCTCCTGCTGCCGCGGACGCTAGCGCGGCGCGCTTTGCCGTGGAAAGCCGCCAGCCTCACTTTGCCGTGAGCCGCATCGCGGCGGCGATCTTCCGCGTAGAGCCGATGGGTTCAACACGGAGGAGGGCCCGTCATGACCGAGAACGTCCAGATCGTGAAGGACATGTATGCCGCGTTCGGCCGCGGCGATATTGCCGCCATCCTCGGCAGGCTGGCCGACGACGTGGTGTGGGAGTTCGAGGGACCGAGCGCCATCGCGTTCACCGGCGTGCGCCGCGGCGTGGCCGAGGCGAGCGGCTTCTTCGCCGGCATCGATCACGACCACGCCGATCCGCATCTCGAGATCCAGAGCTGCATCGGCTCGGGCGACGAGGTCGCCGCCTTCGGTCGCTACGCCGCGACGATGAAGGCCAGCGGCAAGCGCGTGTCCTCGCCGATCGCCCATTACTGGAAGTTCCGCGACGGCAAGGTGGCGCGCTACGTCAACCTCACCGACACCGCGGCCTTCGTCGAGGGCATGAAGGCGTAGCGCCTCGGCGCTGCGCTCAGTTCAGCCCCAGCGCATCGCCGAACCAGCGCCAGTTCACCGGCAATATCGACAGGGTCGCGACGGCGCCGAAGCCGGCGAGCGCGATGCCCGAGACGCGGTTGAGCCAGACCAGGCCGCCGCCGGTGAACCACACGCGCGCCACCCAGGCGATGCCGCAGAGCGACGTCCACCAGGCGAAGGCGCCGACGAAGACGGCGGCGATCAGCACCAGCGCCAAGGTCAAGTCGGCGCCGACGTTGCTCAGGCCGCGGCTGGCGAAGACCGCGCCGAAGGCCATCACCGTCAGCGGATTGAACACGGTGATGAAGAAGCTCGAGCTGAGGAAGCGCAAGGTCGTGAGATAGGGATGCTCGCGGTCGGTGGCGACCGGATCGCCGACGCTGGGCGGGCGGTGGGTGATGTAGGACCAGCCCATCACGCACAGCACCACGCCGCCGATGCCGCGGATCCAGCCCTCGTTGCGCACGATGAAGTCGTTGACGAAGGTCAGGCCGAAGGCGGCGGCGGCGCCGAACAGCGTATCGCCGAGCGAGGCGCCGATGCCGGTGACGATGCCGGCGACGATGCTGGTCGAGATGGTACGGCGCACGCAGAGGATGGCGGCGGGACCGACCGGCACCGCGATCAGGAAGCCGATGACGGCGCCTTCGATGAAGAGCAGCAGCGGTTGGAGGCCGTGTCCCGACACGCGTGGCGCCTCAGACGTCGAGCTGCATCGCGCCGAAGCGCCGCGGCGGAGAGACCAGCGCGTCCTGCGCCGTCACCAGCCTGAGCTCGCGGTCGCCCGATTGCAGGGTCGCCTCGAGCACGGCGAAGATCGAGGCCGCGACCTCCTCCAGGGCGCGCCCGACATCGCGATGCGCGTGCCACTGCGCCAGGAACAGGGCGGCCACCGCGTCGCCGGTGCCGTTGGGTGCGATGGGGAAGGCGAGCTCCGGCGTCGACACCAGCCACGCGTCCTCGCGCGTCAGCGCCAGCATCTCGATCGTGCCTTCGGGCGCATCGCTGCGGCGCAGGCTGGTGACCAGCACGATCGAGGGATGCGGGCCGGTGCCCATCAGCGCGCGCGCCGCCGACAGCGTGTCCCTGAGCGTCGAGACCTTGCGGCCGATCAGCCATTCGAGCTCGAAATGATTGGGCGTCAGGATGTCGCTCAGTGCCACGATGCGGTCGCGGAAGAACTCGGGGATGCCCGGCCGCACGTAGATCTGGGTGTCGATGTCGCCGATCACCGGGTCGCAACACCACACCGCCTTCGGGTTGGCCTGGCGCACCATGGCCACGGTCTCGAGCACGACCTCGCCTAGGGCGGCGTCGCCCATGTAGCCGGTCAGGATCGCATCGCAGGTCGAAAGCGCGCCGCGCTCGGCGATGCCGGCGATCACGTCGCGCACCTGCTCGGGGGTGGCGACGCGGCCCTTCCAGGTTCCGTAGCCGGTATGGTTGGAGAACTCGACCGTGTTCACCGCCCAAACCTCGTGGCCCAGCCGTTGCAAGGGAAAGGTCGCGGCACGGTTGCCGACATAGCCGTAGGCGACGTGGGACTGGATCGATAGGACGCGCATCACCATCGGGCCGGCGATGGCATTGCCCGGCCCCCGTCGATATATAGTCCGCCACGCCCGAGCCGGGGAGAAGATTTCACAACCATGACCGTGACCGTCCGCCCACGCCGCAGCGTGCTGTACATGCCCGGTGCCAATACGCGGGCGCTGGAGAAGGCCCGCAGCCTGCCGGCCGATGCGCTGATCTTCGATCTCGAGGACGCGGTGGCGCCCGACGCCAAGGAGGCGGCGCGCGGCAACGTCGTGGCTGCCGCGCAGAGCAAGGCCTACGGCAAGCGCGAGATCGTCATCCGCTGCAACGGGCTCAACACCGGGTGGGGGCGCGCCGACGTCGCGGCGATCGCCACCTCGGGCGCCGACGCCGTCCTCGTCCCGAAGCTGGAAAGCGCGGCCGACGTCACCAACGTCGTCGCCCTGCTCGATGCCGCCGGCGCGCCGGCATCGATGGCGGTGTGGGGCATGATGGAGACGCCGCGCGGCATCCTGCGCGCCGAGGAGATCGCCGGCGCCTCGCCGCGTCTGGCCTGCCTGATCATGGGCACCAACGACCTGGTGAAGGATCTGCGCGCCCAGCACACGCCGGTGCGCCTGCCGATGGTGGTGCCGCTGGGCTTCACCTTGCTGGCGGCGCGCGCCAACGGGCTCGCGATCCTCGACGGCGTCTACAACGACATCCAGGACATCGAGGGCTTCAAGGCCGCGTGCCGGCAGGGGCTGGAATTCGGCTTCGACGGCAAGACCCTGATCCATCCGACCCAGGTCGAGCCCTGCAACGAGATTTTCGCGCCGTCGGCGGCCGAGCTGGCGATGGCCGAGAAGATCGTCGCCGGCTTCGAGAAGGCGCGCGCCGAGGGCAAGGGCGTGGTCACCGTCGACGGCCGCATGATCGAGAACCTGCATGTCGAGCAGGCGCAGCGCCAGCTCGCCCTGGCGGCGGCGATCCGCGACCTGGCGGCGTGAGGCTTGTCTTCATCCATGGCCCGCCGGCCAGCGGCAAGCTGACCATCGCCCGCGAGGTGGCGCGGCTTACGGGCTGCGGCCTGTTCCACAATCACCTCGTGGTCGACGCGTTGTCGCCGGTCTTCGCCTTCGGCAGCCCGGCCTTCGTCGAGCTGCGCGAAGCCATGTGGCTCTCCGTCTTCGAGCGGGCCGAGGCCGATGGCGTCGCCGGCCTGGTCTTCACCTTCGCACCCGAGAGCACGGTGCGGCAGGGCTTCATCGACCGGGTACCGCAGGTCGTGAGGTCGGTGTTCTTCGTCGCGTTGACCTGCGATCCCGCCGTGATCCGCGCGCGGCTCGACGAGCCGTCGCGCCGTGAGCACGGCAAGCTGGTCTCGGCGGAATTGTTCGATCGATTGCGCACCAGCGGCGCTTTCGAGTCGCCGCTTATGCCGCCGGCGGACCTGACGATCGACACCGGCACGCTGACGCCGCAAGCGGCCGCAGCGCGGATCGTCGCAGCCTTGAGTTCGTGACTCCCCGAAGCGGCGCGGATAGGGTCTGGCCAACGCCGCGTCCGACGGCGGGACAGGGAAGCAGCGCCCGAGCACCACCAGCGCCGTCTCGTCGAGGCGGGCGCCGAGCTGTGCAGGCGATCATGTCCCGCAACGTTCTCGCCAAGACCAACACCGGCAATTTCTTCGAGGATTTCAGCCTCGGCCAGGAGCTGGCGCACGCCACGCCGCGTACCGTGACCGAAGGCGACGTCTCGCTCTACACCGCGCTCTACGGCACGCGGTTCGCGCTGCAATCGGCCGACGCCTTCGCGCAGTCGCTCGGCCTGCCCGGCGCACCGGTCGATGACCTGCTGGTGTTCCACATCGTCTTCGGCAAGACCGTGCCCGACGTGTCGCTCAATGCCGTGGCCAATCTGGGCTATGCGGAATGCCGCTTCGGCGCGCCGGTCTATCCCGGCGACACGCTGTCGGCGCGCTCCACGGTGATCGGCCTGCGCGAGAACTCCAACCGCGAGAGCGGCGTGGTCTATGTCCGCTCCGAGGGCGCCAACCAGGCCGGCGAGACGGTGCTCGACTACGTGCGCTGGGTGATGGTGCGCAAGCGCGACAAGGACGCGCCGGTCGCCGCGGCGAGCGTGCCGAAGCTCGCGCCATCGGTACCGGCCAACGATCTCATCGTGCCCGACGACCTCTCGCTCGAGGATTACGATGCGAGCCTCGCCGGCTCGCCGCATCGCTGGGGCGACTACGAGGTCGGCGAG
>CAYNOF010000325.1:0-11649 GCA_964398335.1 uncultured Rhizobiaceae bacterium | reverse complement strand
AGCTGCTTGGCGAGGATCGGCGCCAGCACGATCGCGGGCACGGCATAGGCGTGCTTCAGCGGCGGCAGGTGGCCGGCGAGGAAGGTGCCGACGATGCCCGAGGCGAACCAGGCGAACCACAGGGGCGCGCCGGCGCCGAGCATGTAGCGGTAACGTGTCGGCAGCGGCTCCAGCAGGGCGAGCGCGAAGGAGCTTTCACTGACGAAATAGGCGCCGATGATGCGCGGCCACAGACCGGGCGGCCGCGGCCAGGTGCTGGCGATGGCGGCATAGATCAGGTAGCGCAGATGGGTCAGCGCCACGCTCAGCAGCACCGAGGCGAAGGGCGCACCGACGGCGACGAGCTGGGCATAGGCGAGCTGCGCCACGCCGGAATAGAAGCTGGCCGGCATGGCGAAGGCCGCGCTCTGCGAAACGCCGGCCGAGACCGTGGCCGCGCCGGTCGCCAGCCCGAACAGCACGGCGCCGGGCATCAGCGGCAGCGCGGCCCTGGCGCCGCGGCGCCAGGCGTCGCGTTGCGGGGCGGCCTCGTCCGTCGTCATGCCGGGGCTCTTAGCGCGAAGATCGCGACCTGTGTCAGGCCTATTGCATTCGCGTTCCGCAGCCTCCAGAAACGGCGGCGGGATGGTCGATCTGTCGCAGCGATACGATGTGCTGGTGATTGGCGGCGGCAACGCCGCGCTTTGCGCCGCCATCGCCGCGCGCCGCGACGGCGCCTCGGTGCTGGTGCTGGAGAAGGCCGACCGCTTCTGGCGCGGCGGCAACACGCGTCACACCCGCAATATGCGCTGCGCCCACGACGCGGCCACCGACACGCTGAGCGGTCCCTACAGCGAGGAAGAGTTCTGGGACGACCTGCTGCGCGTCACCGGCGGCCAGACCGACGAGGCCCTGGCCAGGCACATGATCCACGAGTCGAAGGACGTGCTGGAATGGATGCCGCAGCAGGGCGTTCGCTTCCAGCCGTCGCTCGGCGGCACGTTGAGCCTGGGGCGCACCAACTCGTTCTTCCTCGGCGGCGGCCGCGCCATGCTCAACGCGCTCTACCGCACGGCCGACTCGCTGGGTGTGACCATCGCCTACGAGGCGGAGGTCACCGATCTCGATATCCAGGACGGCATGTTCCTGTCGGCGACGGTGAAGCACGGCGGTGCCACGCACACGGTGCAGGCCGGCACGATGGTCGCGGCTGCCGGCGGCTTCGAGTCGAACATCGAGTGGCTGAAACAGTACTGGGGCGACGCTGCCGACAACTTCCTGATCCGCGGCACCTCGAACAATCGCGGCACGCTCCTCAAGCTGCTGCTCGACAAGGGCGTGCAGGAGATCGGCGATCCGACGCAGTGCCACGCGGTGGCGATCGATGCGCGCGCGCCGAAATACGATGGCGGCATCATCACGCGGCTCGACTGCGTCGTCTTCGGTATCGTCGTGAACAAGCACGCGCAGCGGTTCTACGACGAGGGCGAGGATGTCTGGCCCAAGCGCTATGCGATCTGGGGCCGGCTGGTGGCCGGGCAGCCCGACCAGATCGCCTACATCATCTTCGACGCGCCCTCGCTGACCATGTTCATGCCCTCGCTCTATCCGGCGATCGAGGCGCCGACGATCCGCGGACTGGCCGAGAAGTTCGGGCTCGATGGCACGGTGCTGGAGAAGACGGTCGGCGACTTCAACGCGGCTGTGCGACCGGGCACCTTCGACCACACCATCCTCGATGATTGCCGCACCGAAGGGCTGAGCCCGCCCAAGACTCACTGGGCACGCCGAATTGAGACCGCGCCGTTCTATGCCTATCCGGTGCGGCCGGGCATCACCTTCACCTATCTCGGCACGCGGGTGAACAAGCAGGCGCGCATGCTGATGAAGGACGGCACGCCCTCGGCCAACATGTTCGCGGCCGGCGAGATCATGGCCGGCAACGTGCTGGGCCGCGGCTATGCCGCGGGCATCGGCATGACCATCGGCAGCGTCTTCGGCCGCATCGCCGGACGGGAGGCGGCGGCCAATGCACGCAACTAGGGCGCTCGAAGAAGCCGAACGGCTGATGACCGTCTGCAACTCGTGCCGCTATTGCGAGGGCCTGTGCGCGGTCTTCCCGGCGATGGAGATGCGCCGCGCCTTTCCCGACGGCGATCTCAACTACCTCGCCAATCTCTGCCATGGCTGCGGCGCCTGCTACTACGACTGCCAGTTCTCGCCGCCGCATGAGTTCGACGTCAACGTGCCCGTCAACCTGGCGCAGGTGCGCGCCGAGTCCTACCAGGCCTATGCCTGGCCGCGCGCGCTGGCGCCGCTGTTCCAGCGCAACGGGCTGGCCCTCAGCCTGATCGCGGCGCTGAGCGTCGCGGCGTTCATCATCGGCTTCGTCGCCTGGAACGATTCATCGGTACTGTTCGGCAGCCACGGTGGACCGGGCGCCTTCTATCGCCTGATGCCGCACAACGCGATGGCGCTGATCTTCGGCGCGGCATTCGTCTACGCCATCGTCGCGATGGTGATGGGCGCGCTGACGTTCTGGCGCTCGATCGCCCATCCCATAGACGCGCCCGGCGGGGTATCCGCGATCTGGCAGGCGATCAAGGACGCGGGCCAGCTGCGCTATCTCGACGGCGGTGGCGTCGGCTGCTTCAACGACGACGACAAGCCCGTCGACCGCCGGCGCCTCTACCATCACCTGACCTTCTACGGCTTCATGCTGTGCTTTGCCGCGACCTGCGTGGCGACGCTCTACCATTACGGCCTGGGCCGCGTGGCGCCCTACGCGTGGTGGGACCTGCCGCCGCTGCTCGGCACCATCGGCGGCGTCGGCCTGCTGGTCGGCCCCGCCGGACTCCTGGCGGCGAAATGGCGGCGCGATGCCGAGCTCCGCGACCCCGCGCGCTACGGCATGGAGGTGGCATTCCTCGCCATGCTGTTCCTCACCAGCCTCACCGGCCTGGCGCTGCTGGTTCTGCGCGGCACGCCGGCCATGGGCGTGCTGCTGGCGATCCACCTCGGCGTGGTGTTCGGCCTGTTCGTCACCATGCCCTACGGCAAGTTCGTCCATGGCCTCTACCGCTTCCTCGCGCTGGTGCGGTACGCGCGCGAGCGCCAGGGGATGGCAGCGGGGCACGGCGAAGCGGCCTGACTCACGCCGCCAGCGCCGCCCGCGGCTGCGGCCTTCGCCACGACAGCGCTTCGGCGACATGCAGGCGACGCACGGCATCGCAGCCATCGAGATCGGCAAGCGTACGCGCGACGCGCAGCACGCGGTGATAGCCGCGCGCCGAGAGCTTGAGGCGTTCGACGGCCGTCGACAGCAGGGCGCGGCCATCGGCGTCGGGTGTCGCGATCTGCGCCAGGGCCTCGCCATCGACCTCGGCGTTGCAGCGGATGCCGCGTTCGCGCTGGATCGCGCGGGCGGCAGCGACGCGCGCGGCGACATCGGCCGAGGATTCCGCCGGCGGTGGCAAGGTGAGGTCGGCGGGCGAGACCGGCGGTACCTCGATCACCAGGTCGATGCGGTCGTAGAGCGGACCGGAGATGCGGCCCTGGTAGTCGGCGGCACAGCGCGGGGCGCGGCCGCAGGCTCGGCTCGGCTCGTCGATGTCGCCGCAGCGGCAGGGATTCATCGCCGCGACGAGCTGGAAGCGCGCCGGGAACGTCACGTGCGCATTGGCGCGCGCGACGCTGATGCGGCCGGTTTCCATCGGCTGACGCAACGCCTCCAGGGCGCTGCGCGCGAACTCCGGCAGCTCGTCGAGGAAGAGGACGCCGTTGTGCGCGAGAGATGCCTCGCCCGGCCGCGCGCGCAGGCCGCCGCCGACCAGCGCCTGCAAGGTGGCGGAATGGTGCGGGTCGCGGAACGGGCGGCGGCGGGTGAGGCGGCCGTCGCCCAGCTCACCGGCGAGCGAGGCGATCATCGACACCTCCAGCGCTTCGTCCGGTTCCAGCGGCGGCAGCAGGCCGGGCAGGCGGGCCGCCAGCATCGACTTGCCGGCACCGGGCGGGCCCATCATCAAGAGGTTGTGGCCGCCGGCCGCCGCGACTTCGAGCGCGCGCTTGGCGGTCTCCTGGCCCTTGATGTCGGCGAGGTCGGGGTAGCGTGCCTCGTCGCCGCGCAGGGTGGCGGCGGGCGGCGTCAGCACCTGGACGCCCTTGAGATGGTTGATCAGCGCCAGCAGGCTGGGCGCCGCCAGCACCTCGCCGCAGCGCGTGGCGCGCCGCGCCGCCGCTTCGTCGTCCTCGTTGGCGGCATCGACGCAATCGAAGCCGCCCCACGCGGCCTCGCCGCCGCAGGCGGCCGGGCAGATCACGCCGCGGCCGTCGCCAGCGGCTTGCACGGCGGTGGGCAGCACGCCGGCGACGCGGGTGATCGCGCCGTCGAGCGCCAGCTCGCCCAGCACGACGTAGCCTTCCAGTGCATCGGCCGGCAGCACGCCGATCGCGGTCATCAGCGCCAGGGCGATCGGCAGGTCGTAGTGGCTGCCCTCCTTGGCGAGGTCGGCGGGCGAGAGGTTCACGGTGATGCGTCGCGGCGGCAGGGCCAGCCCCAAGGCGGCCAGCGCCGCGCGCACGCGTTCGCGACTCTCGCCGATCGCCTTGTCGGGCAGACCCACCAGCGAGAAGGCCGGCATGCCCGGCGCGATCTGCACCTGCACGTCGATCGGCACCACATCGATGCCCTGGAACGCTACCGTCCGCACCCGCGCCACCATGCCCGCCTCCCGCCGTGGAGGAGAACACATATAGAACGAGCGGCGGAAAAGAAAATATACCTATGGTTGTATTCTACGATCCCGACCGCGGATTGGTCGCCGCGGCGGTCGATAGTATCCTGCAAGGAATTCAGGCCTCGGGAGACGTCCATGCCAGCGAGAACCGGCGGGTGCCTGTGCGGTGCGGTCCGCTACGCGTGCGAAGGCGATTCGCAGTTCGCGCTGCAATGCCATTGCCGCGACTGCCAGCGCCAGAGCGGTGCGCCGCATGTCGCGGCGGTGCGGATGCCGGCCGCTGGCTTCCGCATCGTCAGCGGCGCGCCGCGGCGCTACGTCGCCAAGTCCGATGCCGGCAACGACATCACGCGTGGGTTCTGCGGCGACTGCGGCACGCCGCTCTACGTGCAGGTCTCGACGCGCCCCGACATCGTCGGCGTACGGGTCTGCACCTTCGACGACCCGGGCTGGTTCCGGCCCGAGGCCAACATCTTCGTCAAGAGCGCCCAGCCCTGGGATCGACTCGATCCCGGCATTCCGGCCTTCGCGACCTATCCGGGCGGCAAGGCGTATTGACGTCCGGGGGAGACCGCCATGCCGTCCATCCGCAAGACGCTCGTCATTGTCGAGACCATCCATGCCACCATGGGCGAGGGACTGCCCAAGCCGATCCGCCGCGTCGTCGGCCTCGCCGTGATCGCCAATCCGTTCGCCGGCCGCTATGTCGCCGACCTGTCACCGCTGTTCCAGGCCGGCCGGGATGTTGGCGAGAGGCTGATGCCCGAGCTGGTGGCGGCGCTCGGCGGTCCGGCCGTGTCCTACGGCAAGGCGGCGCTGGTCGGCGTCGACGGCGAGATGGAGCATGGCGGCGCCTGCATCCATCCGATGCTGGGCAAGCCGATGCGCGCGGCGATCGGCGGCGGGCAGGCGGTGATCCCGTCCAACGTGAAGGTCGGCGCCGTCGGGGCGAGCCTCGACATCCCGCTGGGCCACAAGGACGACGTCTGGTCCTTCGATCATTTCGACACGATCACGACGATGCTCGCCGACGCGCCGCGCGCCGACGAGATCGTCGTCGCGCTGGCGCTGGCCGACGGCGGCCGCGCGCATCCGCGCTGCGGATCCGGCCCGATCCGCTGACGGCCAGTAAAAAGGGCGGCCGAAGCCGCCCTTTCGCCCGAGATGGCGGGAGCGTGCTTACTGCAGCACGATCTCGACGCGGCGGTTCTGCGGCTCGCGCACGCCGTCGGCGGTCTGCACCAGCGGCTGGCTCTCGCCACGGCCGACGACGGCGATTGCCGCGGCGGGAATGCCCTCGCGCACCAGCGCGTCCTTGACCGCGTTGGCGCGGCGCAGCGACAGCGCCATGTTGTAGGCGTCGCTGCCGGACCGATCGGCGTGGCCGGTGACGCCGATGCGGGTCTTCTGCCCGGCCTTGGCGTCGGCGGCAGCCTTCTTGATCGTCTCCGCCGCCGTCGCCGTGATGTTGGAGCGGTCGAAGTCGAAGAACACCATGTAGCTGGTCTGCTTCGCTGGCTCCGGCGGCGGCGGCGAGGCCATGACCGGCCCGGGGGCGCCGAGATTGTAGGCCAGGCGCACGAACGGGCCGTGGATCACGCGATGGCCGCGGCCCGTGCCGGGGCCGCCGGCAAAGCCGGTCCAGGTCTCCAGGTCGACGCCGGACCAGTAGTCGACGCGATAACCGATGGCGATGCTGACCAGCGGGACCGGCTCGTAGGCGATGCCGACCTTGGCGTCGAAGTTCAGCGTCGTGCGGCCGATCTTCTGGTTCGGCGGCGGGAAGCCGCCGCCGAAGGAGCCGTACTCGCTGAGATTGCCGAACAGCACGGAGCCGGAGGTGCCGGCAAACAGGTAGACCGGCTCGGCGACCCGCAATGCCGCATCCACGCCGACGCGCGGACCGATGCCCCAGGTGTCGACATTGGCCGAGCCCGGCGAGCCGCCGCCGCCGCCGGTGATGGTGAAGCCGTGATTGTGGCGCCAGTTGGCGTAGCGCGCGCCGAGGAAGGGCCGGATGCCGAGATTGCCGAGCGCGAGGTTGTAGCCGCCCTCGAGATCGACCGTCCAGAACCGCGCGCTGGCGGTCGAGTTGATCAGGCCCTGCGTCGTCGTGCCGGTGGCCAATGTGCCGCCCGACACGCCGACAGCCACGTCGAAATCATCGAAGCGGTAGCCGCCATACAGCTGGCCGCCCAGGGTGCGGCCGGGCAGGGCCGCGCCGATACCGCTGGTGATGTCGGTCTCATGACCGCCGCGGAAACCGTAGTAACCGGTGATTGAGCCGAAACCGCCCGGTGTCTGCACCTGGGCCTGGGCAGTCCCCGCGACAGCAATGCCCAAAGCCGCGCCGGCCACCAGCGCCATACGCCATGTGTTCATTGGCTTCGCTCCTTGGTACTCGCTCGCCGGCAAGGTACACACCTCGCCAACGGGTCGGAAGGAAGCACCGCAAAGCTCGTTCAGGAAGTTGCCGACCGTGGCTGCCGCGCAACACCCGGCGTAACATGCGTGCAACCAAAAGGAGAACGACGATGGACGGCGCCCGGATTCCCCCCGTCACCCTGGAGCAGCTGCGCGCGGTGGGCGCAGCCTTCGCACGGCGCGATGTCGATGCCATCGTGGCGGCCTTCGCGCCCGACGGCGAGTTCCGCAACGCCAAGGGTCCCGACTACTGGGGCCAGAGCTTCAAGGGCCACGCCGCGATCCGCGGCTATTTCGAGCCGCTGTTCGCCCAAGCCAGCGACGTGCAGTGGAAGCACACCAGCGAGTTCATCCACGGTGACCGGGCTGTCACCGAATGGCATCGCACCGCCACCCTGAAGAGCGGCGAGAAGCAGTCCTGGCTGGGCTGCGACCTCTACACTTTCCGCAACGGCCTGATCGTGATGAAGGACACCTACATCAAGGTCGTGGGTTAGGGCCGGCGGGACGCCGGCGCTCCCGGTTACTGCAGCACGATCTCGACGCGGCGGTTCTGCGGCTCGCGCACGCCGTCGGCGGTCTGCACCAGCGGCTGGCTCTCGCCGCGGCCGACGACCGTGATGCCGGTGGCCGGGATGCCCTCGCGCACCAGCTGGTCCTTGACCGCGTTGGCGCGGCGCAGCGACAGCGCCATGTTGTAGGCGTCCGAGCCCGAACGGTCGGCGTGGCCGGTGACGCCGATGCGGGTCTTCTGGCCGGCCTTGGCGTCGGCCGCGGCCTTCTTGATCGTCTCCGCCGCGGTCGGCGTGATGGTCGCGCGATCGAAATCGAAGAACACCATGTAGCCGCCATTGACCGCCATTCCCACCGGCGGCGGTGGCGGTGCCACAGCCCCACCCGGCGCACCCCAGTTGTACGACACGCGCACGAACGGGCCGTGCATGAAGCGGTTCTCGGCGCCGCCGGCGAGGCCGAACTGCGAGGAGTGCAGATGCCACCAGGCTTCGGCGCGCCAGCCGACCACGACGTTGACCATGCCGAGGTCGTAGCCGACACCGAGCAGGCCATCGAGGTTCCACACCGTGCGCGAGCCATCAGGCGCCGGGAACACCGCCGATGTCTGGCTTGTCGTGCGGCCGAACACGGGGCCGCCGCCGATGCCGGCCACCACCAGCCAGTTCTCGGCGAAGCGGAAGGCGGCGTCCAACGTGGCGCGCGGGCCGACGCCCTCGAAGCGCTCGGTCATGCCGGCCACGTTCTCGGTGTAGAGATGCTTGAACATCACGTAGCGGGCGCCGAGGCCGGCGCGCACCGCCACCGTGTCGAGCGTGAAGGTGTAGCCGACGTTCAGGTTGCCGGAGATGTAGAACGCCTCGTCGCGTCCGTTGAAGACCGTGACCGGCGTGCCCTGCGTCAGGCTGGCGAGCTGCCCGCCGGCGCCGATGTCGAAGCCGCCGGCGAAGGCGTAGCCGACGGTGATGCCGCCGGCGAAGCCGTCGCCTTTCGCCGTCTGGCTGGGCGCCAGGGCACCCACTCGATACTCCGGATCGCTCGGCAGGACGTATTGCCCGAAGCCGCTCGCGTAGAAGCCCGGTGCCTTGACCTGCGCCTGGGCCGCGCCCGCGATCATGGCCACGGACAGGACAAGGCCTGCCCCAAGAAGCTGATGTCCCCTGGCCATTGCTCTCTCCCCCAAAAGCTTGACCCGGGAGCATTCTTGCACGGCCGTCGCAGATTGTAAAAGCCGCCTACTGGAGGCCCTGGGCGCGCAGGATCGCCTCGATATGCAGTTGCGCGCAGTCGATCACCGGGAAGCCGGTGTTGGTGTCGTCGAACAGCAGCGAGAGGTCGGTGCCGGCGAAGATGATGGTCTCGGCACCGTCGCGCTCGATCAGGGTGCGGGCGATGGCGGTCAGCGTGCGATGATCATCGGCCGCGCCTTTGCCGGCGTTGGCCGTGCGCATATAGGCATCGTGGATCGCGGTGATTTCGTCGGCGCGCGGTTTGACGAGTTCGGTGCCATCCAGGCGACCGAACATCGCGCTCTCGATGGTGTAGCGCGTGCCGAGCAACGCGGCGCGCCGGATGCCTCGCGCACGCAGATGGTCGGCAAGCGTTGCCACGATGTCGATCAGCGGCAGCGGCGTGATCGGCTGCAATTCGTTGAAGCAGATGTGCGGTGTCACGGCGGGAATCGCCGCGATCTCGGCGCCGGCGTCGCGCATGCGTCCGATCAGCTCGGCGAGATAGCGCGCCAGGCCCTGCAGGTCGCCGGCCTCCACGAAGCGCTGGCCGACGGTGATGTTGGCGTTGGCCATGACCAGCGGCAGAGGCACGCCCTTCGCCGCGTGTGCGGCCGCCAGCGCCTCGTAATAGTGCACGAAGGCGCCGACGCCGACGCCGCCCAGCAGGCCGAGGCAGCGGCTCAACGGAGCTCCGCCAGATCGAACGCCTTGCCGAAGCGCCGGCTGCAATCGAGCGCGTCACCGTACTTGCGGTGCGACGCGGTGTGCTGGGCGCAGGCCAGCAACAGGCGGCCGCGATCGGGCTGCCTGTTCTTGAGGTAATCCTCGATCATGCACTGGGCGATCTCCTGGTTGTGGGGATCGTTGCCCAGCCGTGTCGCCGCCAGCGCCAGCGCGCGCACCAGCGGGCCGGTGTCGGCGCCGCTGTCGAGATAGGCCCTGGTCCACGACATGCTCTGCTGGCCGTCGAGCGCGATCAGCGAGGCGCTCAGGCGATCGACGATCTCCGCCGCTGTCATGCGATCGGCGCCCGCCGGTGCGCGGATGGTGGCGCGCGCGAAGTCGCCGCTGAGCTGCTGATGGTAGGCCGCCTGGTTGAGATAGGCGGTGGCGAGGAACAGCAGCTTGATGCGCTGCTGGTGGGCGAAGTTGTCCCAGAACCAGCCCAGCGTGTTGCAGTACTCGTAGCAGTGCTGCGGCAGGGAGAAGTTCACGTCGATGTTGGTTTCGATCACCACCTCGGCGGCGCCGAGCTGGATCGCGTCGAGGATCGAGCGCGGGTCCTTGCCGGCGTTCAGTAGCCGCGCCAATGCCTCGATGTTGGCCGGCTCGGGCTGGCGCAGCACCACCTCGAGGAAGGCCTCGGTGTCGGCGGCGCTCATCGGCTCGCGGTTGTTGAACAGCGCGCACTCGCGCTCGCTCGTGCCGCCATAGGGCACGGCGTGCAGCACCTGGCCCTCGATGTAGACGGTGACGGCGTTGCAGGCCATCTCGTAGAGCGAGTACCAGCGCGGGCCGACGGCGATGTCGAGCGCGCCGGCGTAGAGCACGTCGTGCGCGTCGTCCCAGCCGATCGCGTCGCCCAGCTCCACGGTGGCGCGGGCGCGGAAGGATTTGTGGCCGGTGGTGTAGGAGCGGTTCTGGAAGGCGCGATCCTGGACGTCGATCAGGCCGGCGAAGGCGAGTTCGGCCAACGCCGCGCGGCGCTCATCCTTGGTCTGCATGAGGCCGAGGAAGACGCGGTAGGCGTCGACCACCTGGCCGCGATGCACCGAGGTTGCCCAGTGCTGCAGCCGCTCCTTCAGCGGCCCGTCGAGCGCCAGCGGCTCCTGGTCGGCCCAATGCACCACGGGCACCGGCGGCGGCCCCGGCGGCATCTGGAAGCCGCGCGCGTAGTGGCCCGGCGCGCGGATGATCTTCTGGTTCCAGATGTCGAGGCCGGTGGGGATGTACCAGATGGTCTGCGCCATCGGCAGGCCGGCCTGCGCACCGGGCAGCAGGCGCGCGAGGTTCCAGGTGGCGCGCGCGCTCAACAGGCAGTGGTCGTTGTTGACGAAGTTGACGTACCCGTCATCGATCCTCTCGTGATACGGCACGTGCGTATACGGCGCGTGGATGCGCACCGCCTCGCGCAGCATCTCGGGCAGCGGGCGGCCTGCCTTGAACAGCTGATGATAGGTATCGAGCGCGCCGACCTGGTCGCGATCGAGGATGCGCTCCTCCAATCGGGCATACAGCGCGTCGGCGCGGTCGTCCGCCTTCGCCCGGGCCACACCGTCAGGCATCGTCGCCTCCCGTGTCATTCGCCGGAGTATGAACCGCTCGGCGGCGGAGGGAAGGGGCGGTGAATGCATAGCCGGCCTTCTGTCGGGACCATGCGAAACCATGCGGATCCTGGCGCCTCAGGGGATGCCGCGATGCGGCTGGCGCCTCTTGCCGGGCGTCGCGTTTCGCGGTGCCCTTGCGCGCCAACGACGACGGAGGACGCAGCGATGAAATTCGGCATCTTCTACGAGCTGCAGCTGCCGCGTCCGTGGGAAGAAGGCGACGAGCACCGCCTGTACAAGAACGCGCTGGCGCAATGCGAGCTCGCCGACGCGCTGGGCTTCGACTACGCCTGGGAAGTCGAGCACCACTTCCTCGAGGAGTATTCGCACTCGCCGGCGCCCGAGGTCTTCCTCGCCGCCGCCAGCCAGCGCACCAAGCGCATCCGTCTGGGCCACGGCATCTTCCAGCTCACCACCAACCACCCGGCCAAGGTGGCC
>CAYNOF010000324.1:0-2773 GCA_964398335.1 uncultured Rhizobiaceae bacterium | reverse complement strand
ATCAGCGACAGCGGCAGCGACATCATGATCGCGATCGGCTGCAGGAAGGAGCCGAACTGCGAGGCGAGGATCAGGTAGATCAGGATGACCGCCAGCAGCAGCGCCTGCACGGCATAGCCGCCGCTCTCGGCCATGTCCTTGCTCGAGCCGCCGATGACGAAGCGGTAGCCCGGCGGCAGCTGGATGGTCGCCAGCACCTTGTTGATGTCGTTGCCGACGTCGCCGGAGGACCGGCCCGTTGCGTTGGCGGTGATCTGCACCTCGCGCTGGAGGTCTCGGCGGTTGATCTGCGAGGCGCCGATGGTCTCCTCGATATCGGCGACCTGGCTGAGCTGCACCATGCGCGGCGAGCCGTCGGCGGCCATCTGCGAGGTCGACAACCAGACGCGGTCGAGGTCCTGCTTGCCGGTGCGGTCGGTGGCAGACAGCCGCACCATCACCGTGTAGTTCTCATCGTCCGGTGCCTTCCACAGGCTGGTCTCGTCGCCGGCGAAAAGCGGGCGCAGGGTATTGGCGATCAGCAGGGTGCCGACGCCGAGATCCGAAGCCACGTCGCGCTTGACGCGCACGTTGAACATCGGCTTGGCGGCCTTGAGGTTGCGGTCGATGTCGACCGCGCCCGGGATCTGCGCCAGCTTCGCCATGGTCTCGGTCGAGATGCGGTCGAGCACGGTGGTGTCCGGGCCCTGCAGGGAGACCTGCAGCGTCTTCTGTGTGCCGCCGCCGGGGCCGCCCGGTACGTTGATCGAATAGATGATGCCGGGGATGGCCGCGAGGCGATCGCGAAGCGGCTGCGCCATCTGCGTCGGCGAGCGCTTGCGCTGGTTCAGCGGCTTGTAGCGGATATAGACGAAACCCTGGTTCTTGCCCGGCGAGCCGCCGGTGTTGACCGTGCCGTAGGTGTAGTCGACCTCGGGGAACTCACGGATCGCCGCATCGATCTGGCGCAACTTCGCCGTGGTGTACTCCAGCGACGAGCCTACCGGCGTCTCGAAGGTGATCGAGTGTTCGCCGAGATCGGCCTCGGGCACGAACTCCACGCCGATGAACTTCACCAGGCCGAAGCTGCCGACGAACATCACGAAGGCGACGATCAGCGTCGTCTTGCGATGGTCGACCGCCCAGCCGACGACGCGGCGGTAGCCCGCGGTCAGCCAGTCCTGCGCCTTCTCCATCCAGCGCGCGAAGCGGCCGCCGCCGCCATGCGCCTGCGGGTCGTACCAGACGCTCGACAGCATGGGATCGAGCGTGAAGGAGACGAACAGCGAGATCAGCACCGCGGCTGCGACGGTGACGCCGAACTGGAAGAAGAAGCGGCCGATGATGCCGCCCATGAAGGCCACCGGCAGGAACACCGCGATGATGGTGAAGGTGGTGGCCAGCACCGCCAGGCCGATCTCGTCGGTGCCCTTGATCGCCGCCTCGCGATGCGATGCGCCGTTGGCCAGGTGGCGGGTGATGTTCTCGCGCACGACGATGGCGTCGTCGATCAGGATGCCGATGGCGAGGCTGAGCGCCATCAGGGTGAGCACGTTGAGCGTGAATCCGAAGGCGGCCAGCGCCATGAAGGCGCCGAGCACCGAGACCGGCAGGGCGAGGCCGGTGATCACCGTGCTGCGCCAGGAATGCAGGAACAAAAAGACGATCAGGATGGTCAGCACGCCGCCCTCGATCAGCGTGCTCTGCACGTTGTCGACCGAGTTGCGGATGCCGCGCGAGGAGTCGCGCACGATGTCCAGCGTGATGTCGGCGGGAATACCGCCCTTGCGCAGCTCGTCGATCGCCTTGCGCACGCCGTCGGCGACGTCGATGGTGTTGGAGCCCTGCACCTTGACCACGTCGATCGCCATGGCGCGCTCGCCGTTCAGCAGAGCGGTGGTCTCCAGCTCCTGCTCGCCGTCGACGATGCTGGCGACCTGGCCGAGATAGACCGGTGCGCCGCCGCGGCGCGCCACGATGATCTCGGAGAAGCGCTGCGGATCGACCACGCGGCCGTCGATCTGGATCACGCGGTCGTTGTTGCCGCGGGTGACGTTGCCGGCCGGGAAGTTCTGGTTCTCGTTGCGGATCGCGGTCTGCACCTCGTTCACGCCGATGCGCAGCGCGTGCAGGCGCTCGAGGTCGAGGAAGACGTTGATCTGTCGCTTCACGCCGCCGACGATCGTGGCGCGGCCCACGCCGCGCACGTTCTCAATGCGCTTCAGGATGATCCGGTCGGTGATCGTGGTGAGATCGCGCAGGCTGCGCACGTCGGAGCGCACCGCGATCGACACGATCGGCTGGTCGTCGGGATTGAAGCGCTGGATCAGCGGCTCCTTGACCTCCTCGCGGAAGCCGGCGCGTACCTGCTGCACCTTCTCGCGCACGTCCTGCGTCGCCTGCACGGCCGAGACCGACAGCTCGAACTCGGCGATCACCAGCGAGCGGCCCTCGAAGGAGCGCGAGGTCAAGGTCTTCAGCCCGGCGATCGAGTTCACTGCCTCCTCGATCTTGCGCGTGATCTCGCTCTCGACCGTCTCCGGCGCGGCGCCGGGATAGTCGATGCTGACGACGACGACCGGGAACTCGACGTTGGGGAACTGGTCGATGCCGAGCTGGCGGTACGAGAACAGGCCGAGCACCATCAACGCCACCATCATCATGGTGGCGAAGACCGGGTTGTCGACGGCGATGCGCGTCAGGCGCATGGAAACCTCGTTGTCGTGCGTGGGGGCCCGCCAGGCCGCCCGGGGGGGGGCGGACCCCACGGCCGGGCGGGCCCGGGGACCGACGC
>CAYNOF010000323.1:0-5225 GCA_964398335.1 uncultured Rhizobiaceae bacterium | reverse complement strand
GATGCCGAGACCTTCAAGGCGCACGAGCACTGGCTGGCGCCGCGCTACTACGATCCGGCCAGCGGCAAGCTGGTGGCCAGCATCCACAGCTGGCTGGTGCGGACCGAGCAGCACACCATCCTGATCGACGCCTGCAGCGGCAACCACAAGCCGCGTCCCGGCATGCCGCGCTTCGACATGCTCAACACCGACTACCTCGATCGCCTGCGCCGCACCGGCGTGCAGCCGGAGGAGATCGATCTCGTCTTGTGCACGCATCTGCATGTCGACCACGTCGGCTGGAACACCAGGCTCGAGAACGGCCAGTGGGTGCCGACCTTCCCCAAGGCGAAGTACGTGATGTCGCGCGGTGACCACGATTACTGGCAGGCGGCGGCGAAGAAGCCGGAGACCGACGCGTACCAGCGCAACACCTACAACGACTCGGTGCTGCCGATCGTCGAGGCCGGAATGGCGGAGATGGTCGACGGCCAGCACGATCTCGGCCGCGGCCTGATGATCAACCCGTCGCCGGGCCACACGCCGGGCCATATCCACGTGACGCTGGAATCGAAGGGCAAGCGCGCGCTGTTCTCGGGCGATGCGCTGCACAACCCGGTGCAGGTGCCGCTGTGGAAATGGAACAGCCGCTTCTGCGAGGACCAGGCGGTGGCGCGCCAGTCGCGCAACAGGATCCTCTCGCATTGCGCGCATGAGCACGCGCTGCTGATGCCGGCGCATTTCGCGCCGCCGCACGCCGCCTGGATCAAGGCCAGGGGCGACGATTTCGAGCTGGACTGGGATCATGGCCCGCGCTGAGCGGCTTTGGGGCCGCGTGGCGCTGGTGCCCGGGGGGGCCTGGGGAATCGGCCGCGCCACGGCGCGACGCTTCGCCGATGAAGGCGCTGTGGTGATCGGCACCGACCTTGCCGTGCCGGCGGCAAGCGAGGCCTCGTCCATCGTCGGCGAGACAGGCTCTTTCCTGCCGCAGGACGCCGCCAGCGAAGCCGACTGGTCGCGCCTCGAGAACGAGATCCGCGGCCGCTTCGGCAAGCTCGACATCCTGTTCAACAACGCCGGCACCAGCGGCCCCGCAGACCCCGAGACCTGCACCTTGCAGGAATGGCGCCGGGTGATGGCGGTCAACCTCGACGGCGTGTTCCTCGGCTGCCGCACCGGCATCGCGCTGATGAAGGAGAAGGGCGGGGCGATCGTCAACGTGTCGTCCTGCGCCGCCTATGGCGGTTTCCCGCTATCCGTGCATTACGGCGCGAGCAAGACGGCGGTGCGCCAGTTCACCAAGAGCGTGGCGCTGCATTGCGCGGCCAAGGGCTACGCGATCCGCTGCAACTCGATCCATCCCGGCCCGACGATGACCGGGCTGATGAAGGCCAGCATCGCCCGCGCGCCCAGCGAGGAAGAGGGCCGCGCGCGATGGATGGCGCAGACCCCGATCGGCCGCTTCGCCGAACCCGAGGAGATGGCCTCGCTCGTCACGTGGCTGGTGTCGGACGAGGCGACCTACGTCACCGGCGCGGAGTTCGTGTCCGATGGCGGTATGACCGCGGGCATGGGCGCGGGATGATCGCGACCTTGGCGGCGTGGCTACATCGGAACCGGAACCGGCTTGAGGCCATATCGGCGCCATCGAAAGCTCAGGGCAATATCCGCTGGCGCCGCGTTCGACGCGCGAAAGCTCACGCTCAGGCCTGATCCGAAGAGATGCTTCGCCAACGGCTCGAAGTCCGCCCACTTCTTCTGGTTGAACACGGGTACCGACTGATTGAGCCGACGGAGCCACTCGTTGATCGAACCAAGCTTCGATTGCTGCGAAAATGGCGAATACATTTCAGCGCATTTCGAGGCGTTCAGGCGTCCCGATGCCATCAGCCATTCGCCAAGGTTGTATGCTCGGGAAAAGCTCTGGAACAGGACCAGATCCGCGCCGCATTTCAAGATCGCAAGCGAATGGTCGAAATTCCAGGCCCAGCGCTGGATCACGTCGACGCCCGTGGTTTTGATGTCCAAACGATAGACACCGTCGGCATCATGGTTGCCGTCCAGCCTTTCAGTCGGCTGGCTGTGAGGCTGGCCGAGTTGCTGAACGATATTCTTCGCAGTTGCGTGACATTCGTCCACGGCGTGGAGCGCTTCCTTCTCCATGATGGCGTTGATGTATTTGATGGTATTTGTCGAGTAAGGCACGTTGCCTCCCCCCCTTGTTGTTTGTCGATGGATCAGAATTTTTCTGACCGTAGAAGTGCGCGGCCGCGCTGACAAGAATGAGTCGGCCCTGACGCGGGTAGGGGCGGAGAGGTTGCCGATCCTGCAGCGTGTTGGCATGCGAATCGAGCATGCGTAGAGGCGGAAATAGGAGAGAGCGGAGCCTGGCGGTACACCGGTGCAAGTCTCTCGAACCGGAGTCTGCCCGATGGCCCGCAACCGCACGATCTCACCCGACTTCTGGACCATGGAGGCGGTCATCGACTGCCAGCCGATGACACGCCTGCTGTTCATTGGCCTCTGGAACTTCGCCGATGACGGCGGCGTGCAGCCGCTGCGACCGCGCACCATCCGCATGCAGGTGTTTCCCGGCGACACCATAGACAACGATAGAGTGCGCGCGATGATCGACGAGCTCGCGGCACAGGGGCTGGTGCGGATCTACGAGGTCGAGGGCGTGGAATACGTCTCGATCGTCGACTGGGCGCAGATGCAGCGCGTCGGCAAGCATGCGAAGCGCCGCTATCCTTCTCCCCGCGCAGAAGGCGGGGAGAAGGTGCCTGATGTCAGCGAGGCCGATGCGGCATCAGACGATAGAAACCCAGTGCAAAGCCCCTCGTCGGACCCCGGGCCGGACTCAGCGGCCCTTCCAGTTGGGCTTGCGCTTCTCGGCGAAGGCGCGCGGGCCCTCGACGGTGTCCTCGCTGCGGGTCATGGCGACGAACGAGGGATAGTTGAGGTTGCGCATGGCCATCTCGGTGGCGGGCACGTCGAGCGAGCGCATCACCACCTGCTTGGTGGCGCGGATGCTCATCGGTGAACACTCGAGGATCTGGCGCGCCCAGTCCTTGGCCTCGTCCATCAGCTTGGCCTGCGGCACCACCTTGGTGACGAAGCCCAGCTCGTAGCCTTCCGCCGCCGAGACGTGACGGCCGGTGAGCATCATGCCCATCGCCTTCTTCAGCGGGATCTGGCGCGACAGGCGCTGCATGCCGCCGGCGCCCGCCGCCAGGCCGACCCGGGGTTCAGGCAAGGCAAACCGTGCGTTGTCCGAGGCGATGATGATGTCGCAGGCCAGCGCGATCTCGAAGCCGCCGCCCATCGCCACGCCGTTGACCGCGGCGATCACCGGCTTGTCGAGGTCGAAGCGGTTGGCCAGGCCGCCGAAGCCCTTGGGCGGCGCGTGCGGCCGCTTGCCGGTCTTGCGCTGGATTTCCGCGTGGTATTTCAGGTCGTTGCCGGCGCTGAAGGCCTTGTCGCCGGCGCCGGTGATGATAGCAACCCAGAGCTCCGGATCGGCGGCGAACTCGTCGAAGATGTCGCCCAGCTCCTGGTTCGCCATCGGATGGCAGGCGTTGTAGACCTCGGGCCGGTTGATCGTGACGATCAGCAGCCGCCCGTCCTTCTCGACCTTGCTGTACTCACCCATCGCGCTTTCCCTCCGCATGATGCCGGGCCGATTTGCCTCCGCCGCGGCGCTCACGGTCAAGGGGCAAGGTTCGCGGCGCGGTACTGCGGCATCGGGTCCGGGGGAGATGCGACGGGCCGGCCCCGCCTTGAGTGGCAGGGTTCTTGCGTGTACGGTGCGGAAGTCGTATGCAGGGATCGCGTAGCGTTCAATAAAACCAATGTTTTTTTGGGAATAGATGATGTCGAAGGATCGGTCACGCGCCGTCCTTGCGGTGCTTGTCGCGCTGCCTTTGTGGGCTGCCGGCGGAGCCGCGCGGGCATCGGACGCGCCGTCTCCCGCCACTGTCGGTGTCGGCATCGACTATTCGATGCAGGCGCCCGCGGGCGTCGCACCGGTCGGGGTCGGTGCCGCCAATGCCATCGATCTGCTGACCCGGCCGGGCGTCCACAAATCGCCGGGTCGTCTCGCGCCGCAGGGGCTCGTTCCCAGCCTGGCCAACGGCTTGCGGGGGCTGCGCGTGACCAATGCGCTCGACAGCGCCGCGCTCGCTCCGGCGCGCTCATCTGACGAATGGGTGACGAAGTCGCGTCAGAGCAAGGGGCCCATGCCCTACGTGCGCTTCAGTGAAGAGGAGCGCGTGTTCGGCTTGTCGTTCAAGATACAGCCCCCGCCACAGGTGCCCGAAGTGGCCCCTCCGAGCTTGTGAATAGAACCCGGCAGAACGGCTGAAAAATCCGCCGGATCAACGATCTAACGGCGACGTCGAAACGACTGTGGCTTTGCCGCCACAGCTTCGGCCAAACCGCCGTCGCCCGGTTGCTAGGTACTCAATCTGGTATATAGTCCGCGAGAGGGTTGGTGATGCTCCCGTCAGCCAACTTCGAGCCAGTTGTTAAAGACCTTTAGAGAGGGGATCCAAATGAAAACGAAGGTCGGGGCTGTCGTGGCTGCGGCTCTCATCGCCGCTCCCTTGGCGGCGAACGCGCAGAACCTGTCGCCCGGGTTCTACGTTGGCGTCGAGGGTGGCATCAATTTCATCCACAATCTGAACACCAACATCGCGGGCCAGACCAACAGCCCGAAGGTCGGCTGGATGGTCGGCGGCGTCGTCGGCTACGACTTCATCGGCCCGCGCGTCGAACTCGAAGTTCCGTACCGCCGCAACAGCGTCAACACCAACTACGGCCAGACCAAGGTCGAGTCGATCGCAGCCATGGTCAACGTGCTGTACGACTTCTTCCCGCAGAGCATGATCTCGCCGCACCTCGGTGCCGGTGTCGGTATCGCCCGCGTGACGTCGTCGTCGACCGAGTTCGCCTACCAGGGCATCGCCGGTCTGAGCGCGGTGTTCGACGACAGCTTCCGCATCTCGCTGGACTATAAGTTCTTCGGCACGACCAACCCGAACTTCGCCGGCGCCAGCTATCGCTACCTCAACCACTCGGCGATGCTGACCCTGGCCTACAAGTTCGGTGCGCCGGCCGCTGCTGCGCCGCCGCCTCCGGGCCCGACGCCGCCGGTCAACGCCTACATGGTGTTCTTCGACTTCGATCGCTCGAACATCACGGCGACCGCGGCGGAGACGATCAAGAAGGCCGCGGCTGACGCCAAG
>CAYNOF010000322.1:0-2725 GCA_964398335.1 uncultured Rhizobiaceae bacterium | reverse complement strand
GTAGGACCAGAAACCCATGATGCCGGCGAGATTGACCTTCAGCCAGGTCAGGGAGCCCAGTCCCACCTCGGGCCGAAACTTGACGTAGGCCGGCAACGGCAACAGGGTTTCGAAATAGGCCCAGCGCGCGCAGAACACGGCCGTGTGCACGATGGCATAGGCGGCGACGAACCCCAGCAGGCGGGCCGCATTGCGCCGCATGCCGGCGATCGGATGGTGGCCGGACACGCCGATCAGCGCATAGGCGACGAACGGCATCATGCCGGCAAAGATCGTCGCGTCGGGCCGGACGAGGAAGGCGAGGCCGCAGAAGCACCCTGTCAGCGCGGCACGCGCGGGCGTCGGCGTGGCGGCGCGTGCCACCAGCCAGACGATCGTGGTTTCGAACAGCATGGCGAACGTGGTCTCCATGCCCGAAACCGCGTGGCGTGCCAGGACGGGATCGCAGGCCAGGAAAACCGGCGCGAGCAGCGCCCATCCCCGAAGCCCGCTCGGCAAGCCGGCGCGCGCCGCGCGCCACGCGACCACCAGGTTGAGCGCGCCGCAGATCACGCCGATGCCGAGAGCGAGGCGCGGGAAAGGCACTCCCGTGGCGACATGGCAGGCCGCCAGCAGCATGGTCCAGGCAAGCGACGACACGCCCTCGACCGGCCCTTCGCCGGCCTGCCAGACGATACCGTGGCCCTTGGCGAGGTTCTCGGCGTAGCGGAAGAAGATGAAGGCGTCGTCGGGAAAGCCGCCCATGTCGTAGGCGTGGCGCGGCGTCGGCATCTGCCCCAGGCAGACCGCCACAAAGGCCCCCAGCGCCACCGCCACGACCGCGACACCGGTCATCGGGCCCAGGTGCCGGAACTTGTCGCTGCCCGCGGTCGTTGGACGTTGCTCGATCATCTTGGCCGACGCGCTGTGTAGCTTCTCGGCATGTAATGGTCCATCGCGCCGTGGGACGGCGTATATACTGCCGGCATGACGCGCTATCTGCTGGGCAGGCTTCTCGAGATGCTGGTGGTCCTGCTCGCCATGAGCGCGATCGTCTACCTGCTGATCGGGCTGATGCCGGGCGATCCGATCGACCTGATGATCCAGGGCGATCCCAAGATGACGCCGGCCGACGCCGCCCGCCTGCGCGCGCTGTACGGCATCGACCAGCCGATCTGGGCGCGCTACCTGAGCTGGCTCGGCGAGGCGCTGTCGGGCCGGCTGGGCTATTCCAGGCTGTTCACCCAGCCGGTGCTGTCGGTGCTGGCGCCGCGCCTGCTCGACACCCTGATGCTGATGGGCCTGGCGCTGGCGATCTCGACGGCGATCGCGATTCCCGCCGGGCTGTGGGTGGCGCGCCGCGCCCAGGGCGCGGTCGACTACCTCGTCAACCTGCTGTGCTTCGCCGGCGTCTCGCTGCCCAGCTTCTGGCTGGCGCTGCTGATGATCACCCTGTTCGCGGTGGTGCTGGGCTGGCTGCCCGCAGGCGGCGTCGGCGAGACGCCGTGGCAGCAGGTGCGCCATCTGGTGATGCCCGTGGTCGTGCTGACGCTCACCCAGCTCGGCCACCACATCCGCTTCGTGCGCGCCGCCGCGATCAACGCGCTGCGCGCCGACCACGTGCGCACCGCGCGCGCCAAGGGGTTGAGCGAGGGCCAGCTGATGTGGCGCCACGTGCTGCGCAATGCCATGGCGCCGGTGCTGACCGTGCTCGCCCTGTCGTTCGGCGCGCTGTTTTCCGGCGCGGTGATCACCGAGACCATGTTCGCGCGGCCGGGTATGGGCAAGACGATCTACGACGCCATCCTCGGCAACGACTTCAACCTGGCGCTGGTCGGCCTGATGCTGGCGACCTTCGCCACCCTGCTGGGCAATTTCCTCGCCGATCTCGGCTATGCGGCGCTCGATCCGCGTGTCCGTCTGCGCGAGGCCGCTTGAGGACAGGCTCGCCCACCCACCGCGCCTGGCGCCGCTTCCTGCAGCATCGCTTCGGCGTCGCCTCGCTGGTCGTGCTGCTGCTGATCTTCGGGGCCTCGCTGCTGGCGCCGGCGCTGGGCCAATGGCGCGGCATCGATTCGACCCAGGCCGACCTGCTGGCCAGGCTCGAGCCGCCCAGCGCACGTTACTGGCTGGGCACCGACGATCTGGGCCGCGACGTGCTGCAGCGCCTGCTCGAGGGCGGCCGGGTATCGATGCTGGTAGCGCTGGTGGCGGCGGTCCTGTCGGCGGCGATCGGCGCGGTGATCGGCGTCGTCTCGGGCTATGTCGGCGGCCGCTCCGATGCGATCGTGATGCGCATCACCGACATGGTGATCTCGCTGCCCCTGCTGCCGCTGCTGATCGTCCTGGCGGCGATCGATCTGCGCAAGCTCGGCATCCCGGCGGAAACCGCGCAGTCGGAGATGATCTCGCTCTATCGCATCATCGCCATCATCGGCCTGACCGGCTGGACCGGCGTGGCGCGGCTGGTGCGCGCCGAGACGCTGTCGCTGAAGACGCGCGACTTCGTGCGCGCGGCGCGCGCGCTGGGCGCCTCGCCGCTGCGGCTGATGTTCCGCCACATCCTGCCCAACGCCGCGGCCTCGCTGATCGTCGCCACCACGCTGTCGATCGGCAGCATCGTGCTGGTCGAGTCGGTGCTGAGCTTCCTCGGGCTGGGTATCCAGGCACCGCACGCGAGCTGGGGCAACATGCTCACCGGCGCGCAGGAACTGGTGTGGACCGCGCCGCTGCTGGCGGTCTGGCC
>CAYNOF010000321.1:0-1822 GCA_964398335.1 uncultured Rhizobiaceae bacterium | reverse complement strand
CATCTGGTGACCGCGGCCATGGGCGCGATGCGCAACCTCGCGATCTGCGTCAAGCGCGCCCACCTCGACGTCGCCGATCGCGTGGTCTCGGCCTATGCCTCGGGTCTCGCCTCTCTGGTGGCCGACGAGCGCAATCTCGGCGCCACCCTGATCGACATGGGCGGCGGCACGACCTCGATCGCCGTCTTCTATGACGGCCATCTCGTGCACGTCGATTCGATCCCGATCGGCGGCATGCACGTCACCAGCGACATCGCGCGCGGCCTGTCGACGCCGATCGCCGATGCCGAGCGCATGAAGACCCTGATCGGCCGCGCCCGCGCCAAGCCCAACGACGAGTACGACATCATCGACGTGCCGCTGATCGGCGAGCAGGAGCGCACCACGCCCAACCACGTGCCGCGCAGCATCCTGGTCGGCATCATCCGCCCGCGCATCGAGGAGACCTTCGAGCTGGTGCGCAGCCGGCTCGAGGCCAGCGGCGTCGATCGCCTGGCCGGCGGCCGCGCCGTGCTGGTCGGCGGTGCCAGCCAGCTCGACGGGCTGGCCGATGTCGCCGCGGATATCCTCAAGAAGAAGGTGCGCATCGGCGGACCGATCCGCGTCGCCGGGCTGGCGGAGTCGACCGGTGGTCCGGCCTATGCCGCCTGCGCCGGCTTGCTGATCCATGCCGCACAGCAGGCGACCGCGCAGCCGCAGCAGGCGGCGCAGACGACCGAAGCTCCTGTGGGGCGTTTGGGGCGAATTGGCAGTTGGATACGTGAGAACTTTTAGTCTAGAATCACAGACGGGATTGGCACTCCCCACTTGACCGGCACAAAAAACGCCGGCGCCGTCGACGGTTGCACCAAAAAATACCGCGACGTCATCCAACGAAGATCACCCCTCGTCTACGTGTGGAGACAATGCCATGACGATTAGCTTGTCGCTCCCACAGCAGGAGTCCGACCTGAAGCCGCGTATCACCGTGATCGGTGTGGGCGGCGCAGGCGGCAATGCTGTGAACAACATGATCAGCTCGGCTCTTGAAGGCGTGGAGTTCGTGGTCGCCAACACGGACGCTCAGGCCCTCGGGCAGTCGCTGGCCGATCGCCGCATCCAACTCGGCATCAGCATCACCCAGGGTCTCGGCGCCGGCGCGCGCCCGGCCGTGGGCAAGCAGGCCGCGGAGGAAGCGCTTCCCGAGATCATGGCGGCCCTCGAAGGGTCGAACATGGTCTTCGTCACCGCCGGCATGGGCGGCGGCACGGGCACCGGCGCCGCGCCGGTCATCGCCCAGGCCGCGCGCGATCAGGGCATCCTGACCGTCGGCGTGGTGACCAAGCCGTTCCACTTCGAGGGACGGCGCCGCATGATGATGGCCGACGACGGCATCTCCGAGCTGGAGAAGTATGTCGACACGCTGATCATCATTCCCAACCAGAACCTGTTCAAGATCGCCAACGAGAAGACGACCTTCGCCGATGCCTTAAAGATGGACGACGATGTCCTCTACTCCGGCGTGCGCGGCGTCACCGACCTGATGGTGATGCCCGGCCTGATCAACCTCGACTTCGCCGACATCCGCACCGTCATGGGCGAGATGGGCAAGGCGATGATGGGCACCGGCGAGGCCGAGGGCCCGGACCGCGCCAAGGCCGCGGCCGAGGCAGCGATCTCCAACCCGCTGCTGGAAGATGCATCGATGAAGGGCGCCAAGGGCGTCCTGATCAACATCACCGGTGGCCTCGACATGACCCTGCTCGAGGTCGACGAGGCGGCCAACCGCATCCGCGAGGAAGTCGACCCCGACGCCGACATCATCTTCGGCTCGACCTTCGAT
>CAYNOF010000320.1:0-2540 GCA_964398335.1 uncultured Rhizobiaceae bacterium | reverse complement strand
TCAACCAGATCTACCAGTGGCTGGGCTTCAAGGGCGACCTGTTCAACATCTACTCGATGTTCGGCATCGCCTGGATCATGGCGCTGTTCGAGGGCACCGTCGCCTTCGTCATGATCTCGGCGTCGATGAAGTCGATGGACCCGGCGCTCGAGGAATCGGCGCGCGTGATGGGTGCCTCGAAGCTGCGCACGGCGCTCACCGTCACCCTGCCGCTGGTGATGCCGGGTGTGCTCGGCGCCACCTTGTTCGTCTTCGCCGAGATGCTGGGCTCCTTCGCCGCCGCGCTGGTGATCGGCATCCCGGCGCGCGTCTATGTCATCACCACGGCGATCTGGGATTCGACGCTGGCCTATCCGCCTGATTACGGCCGCGCCTCGGCGATGGGCCTGTCGTTGTTCGTGGTCATGTTCGGCATGCTGACCTTCTACCGCTGGGTCGTGAACCGCGGCAGCTTCGCGACGATCACCGGCAAGGCCTTCCGGCCGCGGCCGATGGAGATGGGCCGGCTGGCCTGGGTGCTGCTGGCCGTCTGCCTGCTCTACATCGTGCTGGCGGTGATCCTGCCCCTCGTCGCGCTGGTGATCACCTCGCTCGAGCGCTTCGCCACCGCCTTGCTGCATCAGGCGCAATGGACCCTGGCCAACTACGAGACGGCGCTGGGCCTTGGCCCGGTGCGCGAGGCGCTGGGCAACAGCCTGATGCTGGGCCTGGGCGTCGCCACCGTCGGCGTGCTGGTCATGGCGCTCTTGGTGTGGACCATCTACCGATCGAGCCTGCGCGGCCGCGGCGCCATCGAATATCTCGTGATGTTCCCGCAGGCCGTGCCGCGACTGGTCTTCGGGCTGGCGCTGCTCTGGGCGTGGCTCAACATGCCGGTGCCGCTCTACGGCACCATATGGCTTCTGGCGCTGGCCTATTTCACCGTGATGCTGCCGCTGGGCGTGCGTACCATCGCCGGCGTGGTGCTGCAGATCGACAAGAGCCTGGAGGAATGCGCGCGGGTCTGCGGCGCCGGGTGGGTGTACCAGATGCGCACCGTGACCTTGCCGTTGCTGCGGCCCGGCATCCTCGCGGCCTGGCTGCTGATCTTCATGGCCTGCGTGCGCGAGCTGGGCGCCTCGGCCTTCCTCATGGGTCCGCATGCCAAGGTGATCGCGCCCTCGATCGTCAGCGCCTTCGCCACCAGCGGCACGGAGCTGACCGCGGCGATGGCGCTGATCCAGACCTTCACGGTGATCCTCTCCCTGATCATCCTCTTCCGCCTGACGCGCGGCGTGACCAAGGAGCTGTCGTGAGCGCCACGCGCATCGAAGTGAAGGACCTTGTGGTCCGCTACGGCGACGCCGTGGCCGTCAACGGCGTGAGCTTCACCGTCGGCCGCGGCGAGCACATCACGCTGCTGGGCCCCTCGGGTTGCGGCAAGACCACGACCCTGCGTGCCATCGCCGGGCTCGAGCAGCCCGTGGGCGGCAGCATCAGCATCGACGGCGAGGCGGTGTACGACGCGGCGGCGCGCAGGAACGTGCAGACCGAGAATCGCGGCGTGTCGATGGTCTTCCAGTCCTACGCCGTGTGGCCGCACATGAGCGTGTTCGACAACGTCGCCTACGGCCTGCGCGTGCGCAAGCTGGACAAGGCCGAGATCATCAGGAACGTCGAGCGGGCGCTGGACCTCGTGCAGATGCGCCATCTCGCCGAGCGTGGCGCCTCGAAGCTCTCCGGCGGGCAGCAGCAGCGCGTGGCCCTGGCTCGCGCCATCGCCTTCTCGCCGACCGTCGTGCTGTTCGACGAGCCGCTCAGCAACCTCGACGCCAAGCTGCGCGCCGAGATGCGTGTGGAATTGCGCGAGCTGCAGCGCCGCCTCGACATCACCTCGGTCTACGTCACCCACGACCAGGAGGAGGCGCTGGCGATCTCCGACCGCGTGATCGTGATGAACGTCGGCACGATCGAGCAGATCGGCACGCCGCAGGACATCTACGACCGCCCGCGCAGCCGCTTCGTCGCCGACTTCGTCGGCTCGGCCAACCTCATCAAGGGCAAGCTCGCGGCGTCGACGAGCGGCGGCACGCGCGACTTCGCGGCCGAGGGCGGCGTCACCTTGCGCGTGACGGCCCCGCACCAGGTCAGCGGCAACGAGACCGAAGTCGCGGTGCGCACCGCCTATGTCGAGCTCGAGCCGCGGCCCGGCGACAACCACGTGCCCGGCACGGTGCGCCAGCGCATGTTCCACGGCGATTTCGTGCAGTACATCGTCGACTGCGCCTGCGGCACGCTGATCGTGCGTCGACCGCCCACCAATCTGCTCGACGAGGGCGCCAAGGTGACGCTGTCGTTCCCGCCCGAACGCTGCGTGCTGCTGGCCGGCTGACTATTCGGGCCGGCGCATGCCCCAGACGTCGGTGACGGTGGTGTATTCGCTGTAGCCCAGCCGGGCCACCGGCTGGAAGGCGGCCACGTCGACGCGGCCATCCTTGAGGATCGACTCGTCGATATGCACACCGACGACGCGGCCGATCACCATCGAGCCGGGCACGGAC
>CAYNOF010000319.1:0-1567 GCA_964398335.1 uncultured Rhizobiaceae bacterium | reverse complement strand
ATCTCCGCGACCTACGACATGATGTGATGGACGATCCGCGCCACATCGAGACCGCGCGCCTGTCGTTGCGGCCGATCGCCGAAGGCGATTTCGCCGCGCTTTGCGCGCTGATGGCCGATCCCGAGGTCGGCGGCCAGCTGCAGCACGGCGCGCTCGACGAGGCGGCGAGCCGGCGCATGCTCGACGGCTACCAGGCGATGTGGCGCGACAAGGGCTACGGCATGTTCTCGCTGCACCGGCGCGCCGACGGTCGTTTCGTCGGCATCTCCGGCCTGTGGGATCACCACGACGGCATCGGCGTCGCCAGCCGCGTCGCCATCGCACGCTGGGCCAAGGGCGAGGGTTACGCGCCCGAGGCCGGGATGGCCGTCGTGCGCTTCGCCTTCGAGACCCTGGGCCTCGACACCGTCTGGGCGGTGACGCGAGAGACCAACCCCGACGCGCAGCGGGCGCTGGCCAAGATGGGCTGGACGCTGCGGCTGCGCTACGAGGCCGACGGCAAGACGCTGCTGCGGTTCAATATGACCCGGGCGCAATGGTCGGCCGGGGGGAGGCAGGCATGAGACCGATCCCGCTGATCCTTGGTCTCGCCGTCGCAGGTCTGACGACTCCGTCGCTGGCGGCCGGCGACGTACCCCACATCGAGGGCGCGAAGCTGGGTCTGACCTGGGTCCTGCCCTTCGCCGGCATCCTCCTGTCGATCGCGCTGATGCCGTTGTTCGCGGCGTCCTTCTGGCACCATCACTACGGGAAGGTTTCGGCCGCCTGGGCATTGGCCTTCATCATCCCCTTCTCGGCGATCCACGGACTGCCGACGGGGTTCTATGAGGTGATGCACACGCTGACCCTCGAATACATTCCCTTCATCATCCTGCTGCTCGCGTTGTTCACCGTCACCGGCGGCATTCGCATCGTCGGCAACCTGCACGGCTCGCCGTCCATGAACACGGCGCTGCTCGCGATCGGTACGGTGCTGGCAGGCTGGATGGGCACGACGGGTGCCTCGATGCTGCTGATCCGCCCGGTGATCCGCGCCAACGACGACCGGGTGCACAAGACCCATGTCTTCGTCTTTTTCATCTTCCTGGTCTCGAACATCGGCGGCGCGCTCACACCCTTGGGCGATCCGCCGTTGTTCCTTGGCTTCCTGAAGGGCGTGTCGTTCTTCTGGCCCACCTCGCATCTTTTCACCGAGATGTTGGTGTGCTGCGTCGTGCTGCTGGGCGCTTTCTATGCCCTCGACAGCTACTGGTACCGCAAGGAGGGACACCTGAAGGTGGATCCGACACCCGACACGCCGACCAGCCTGCAAGGCGGTGCCAACATCGTGCTCCTGATGGCGATCGTGGGAGTCGTCCTGATCAGCGGCACCTGGAAACCGGGCGTCGCCTGGACGATCTATCACGTCGAGATCGAGCTGCAGAACGTGGTGCGGGACGTGGCGTTGGTGGCGATCACCTTCGCTTCGCTCAAGCTCACCTCGAAGGCGACGCGCGAGGGCAACGGCTTCTCGTGGGGCCCGATCGTGGAGGTCGCAAAGCTCTTCGCCGGCATCTTCGCCACCATC
>CAYNOF010000318.1:0-1712 GCA_964398335.1 uncultured Rhizobiaceae bacterium | reverse complement strand
ACGCCCGTCGCTCATGCGGCAAGGCCTCGCCGGCTCGACTGGCCGGCGATGGTCGCCCCGCCGCCGATGCCGGCCGGCGCCGGCGGCAGGACGCGATCGGCCGACCGGAGGCATGGCACTCGGGGGAACGAGGCTACCGGGGTTGCAGGGAGAGCGGTCCTACGCATGATGATCCTCCTGTCGCGGCCTTGCGAAGCTGGGGCCAGAGTGGGCCGGACATGCGGCCGGGGCAAGTCGCGGCGGGATGTGACACCGGCCCCGACTTTGGCTATGGTCCGCGCCCCGCCGCCTGCCCTGTGGAGCCTTGCATGGCCAGCACCACCGCCCGCATCGCCTGGGTCGAGAACGCCCTGTTCGTCGGCGAGTCCGGCTCCGGCCATGTCGTGACCATGGACGGCGCGCCCGATGTCGGCGGCCGCGACCTCGCGGCGCGGCCGATGGAGATGGTGCTGATCGGCATGGGCGGCTGCACCGCGATCGACGTCGCCTCGATGCTGAAGAAGCAGCGCCAGGACGTGCGCGACATCATCGTCGAACTCGAGGCCGAGCGCGCCGACGATCATCCCAAGGTGTTCACCGCGGTGAAGGTGATCTACCGCGTGCGCGGCAGGAAGCTGAACCGCGCGCTGGTCGAGCGCGCGGTGACGTTGAGCGACGAGAAGTACTGCTCGGCCACGGCGATGATCCGCAAATCGGCCGCCGTCACGCACCAGATCGTGATCGAGGATGTCGACTGACCGTTCAGTGCGCCCGCCCGGCGTGGCGCCGGAATTGCGGCCGCATCCCGTCGTCGTTCGCCTTCGGCCGCTTGAAGTCGTCGAACAGGTTGCCGCGCGCCGGTACGCCGGCCATGCGGGTATGGAACAGCCTGAGGTCGCGCAGGTGCAGGGCGTGCCGGAACTTCGGCCATTGGTGCTGCCGCTTGTCCAGGCCGTTGATCTTCACATGCTGACCCTTCTCGTTCTTTGCGTCGATGTCGCCGTAGTTGACGCCCGCGCAGGTCTTGTCGAAAGCCTCGGGCGTATCGAGGTCGGCGATGAGGTTGAGGTTCATCGAATGCTTCTCGCCGCTGCCGACCTGGAGGAACGCCGCCTCGCACCATGCCCAGGCACCGGCCAGGCAGCCATAGAACGTGTCAGCGACCTTGTCGGGGTTGCCGACAAGATCGACGCCGATGGCCGCGCCGCAGGCGAGATAGCGGCCGCGCCCCGTCAGGCCGAGGATGCCGCGGCCGCGATAGGTGTAGCCGTCGTCGGTGTTCGGCCGGTTGCCGAGATCGACGCGGCCGCCGTAGACGTAGTTGAAGAACTTCACCGGGTCGGCGACACCCTTCTTGGCGAGGTTGTGGATGTCGCGCGCGTCATTCAGCACCGCGAGGACCGGCGCGTTGTGACCTTCGGGGAAGAGTCTCTTGAAGGTGGTGCGCATGGCGTTGATGGAATAGGGGTACGCGCTCTCCTCGGTGGAGGTAAACACGATGTGGGAATCGTGGTCGGGATCTTTGGTCTCCACCGCCACGTTGGCGAGGAAGGCGGCCTGCCGCGCCGTGGTGTTGATCTCGAACTTCTTCATCGCGAAGTTCAGCCCCACGGTGAATCGGGCCGCCGCGACTCCGCCGACACCTGCCGCGCGCAGGTCATCCGTCGTGATCTCGCGATAGCGCGTGCGCCACTCGTTCCAGCGCGCGTCCTGCTCGCTGGTGATGTTCGGCA
>CAYNOF010000317.1:0-10076 GCA_964398335.1 uncultured Rhizobiaceae bacterium | reverse complement strand
CTATGGCCGGCAGCCCGACACGCTGGTCGCGACGCTCGACAGCGGCCTGCGCGGCATCGCCTATTTCGTGCTCGCCTCGCCCTCGGGGCGCGCGCGCTCGTGGTGGCGCATCGAGCCCTGGCAGGAGGTCGCCGCCTTCGTCGAGGCGCGGCGGCGGGTGCGCCGGTGATCTCGCGGCGCGCCATGATCGCGGGCACCGCGGCCGCGCCGCTGGCGCGCCCGGCGCTCGGCCAGTCGGGGCTGCGCGCGCTCGGCGACTTGGCACGGCGCGCGGCGATCTATGCCGTGCCGATCTACGAGACCTATCGCCGACGCTGGCGCGACACCGTCGACCCGGACAATCCGGCGCTGCTGACACTCAACAAGCTCGACCACGCTGCCACGCCGTCTGCGCCTGCGCCCGACACGCTGGTGTCGTCCGCCTGGCTCGACCTGTCGCGCGAGCCGATGTTCCTGACGCTGCCCGACATGGGCGCGCGGTCCTATGACTTCGCCGTCGTCGACATGCTCGGCGACACCATCGACCACGTCTCGCGCCGCCTCTACGGCGCACGGTCGCCGCCGCACGTGCTGTTCGGCCCGTCATGGTCCAATCCGCCGCCGACCGGCGTGCGGGCGATCCAGGCGACCACGACCCTCGTGCGGCTGACCGGCCGCCTCTCGCTCCATGGCGCCGACGACCTCGCGCCGGCGCATGGCCTGCAGGCCAAGGTGCTGCTCGAGACGCCGGCGGTCCGCAACGAGCGGCGGGTGCTGGAGACGCAGGAGTTGATGCCGACAGGCGTTGCGCTGCCGGAAGAGCCGATGGCGGGTTGGCCCGAGCTCCACCCCGACGATCCGTGGGACCTTTTCGTCGTTGCCGCGCGCGTGCTGGGCGAGGGGCCGGTGCCGGAGCGCGACGCAGCGCTGGTGGCGGCGTTCGCCGCCTTGCGGCTGCGGCCGGCACGACGCTTCGATCTGCTCGGCTTCTCGCCGGCGGAGCGGACGGCGATGCGCGAGGGGATCGAGGCGGCGCAGGCCGAGATCCGCGAGGCGACGGGTCGGGCGATCCGCCAGGTCGGCGCCTGGCGATATCCGCCTTTCCATCCCGGCGATTTTGGTGAACAGCACCTGCAGCGTGCGGTCGTCGCGATGCTCGATCCGTTCATGCCGGAGTCGGCGGAGTCGATGACCCTCACCGCCACCACGGATGACACCGGCGCGCCGCTCGACAGCGCGCGGCGCTACACCCTGCGCTTCACGGCAGACGGGCCGCCGTCGACCCGGTCCTTCTGGTCTCTGTCCATTGGCGGACAACTGATCGGCGACTTGCGGCGCGATGTGTCCGCGCCGATCGACCTGTCCCGCCGCGATGAAGCCGGATTATTCGCACTATCAATGCACATTATTCAGCCTGATCCCACGGTGCTTGATGGCACTTGGCGCCCGCTGAGCATTCTTCCTATCGACTGAATATTTATCGTGAAAAACTGCGACGCTATGGCTTAAATCAGGGCAGACAATAACGGGAAATTGACGGTATATTGACACTCACCTCGTGTCCAACGGGCCTGTGATTTGGGGATCATGGCGATGCGGATGGAAGCGGGACAGTAGGCGTTTCGCTCTGACGGAGACCACCTCGGGGGAAGGGTGTCCGACCATCCGTCTCTTGCCTCTTCGGAGGTTCCACCCGCGACGAGGAGCCCGTGATCGACGAGCGTCGACGGGTCGAGGCACTGCGCGCCTACCGCATCCTCGACACAGATCGCGAGCCGGTCTTCGACGACGTCGTGGAGCGGGCCTGCGAGCTGTTCGGCGCGCCGATCGCGCTGGTCGCCTTCATCGATGCGCAGCGGCTGTGGGTGAAGGCGGCTCGCGGCATCGCCGTCACCGAGCTCGCGCGCGGCGCCAGCGTCTGCGAATCCGTGCTGGAGCAGCCGGGGCCGCTGCTGGTCAGCGACCTGTCGCGCGATCCGCGCTTTGCCGACAAGCCGATGGTGACGGGCGCGCCGCATGTGCGCTTCTACGCCGCCGCGCCGATCATCTCGGCCGAAGGCCACTATGTCGGTGTCGTCTGCGTCATGGACACCGTGCCGCGCGAGACGATCGAGGTGGCCGCGGTCACCGGGCTCGGCGCGCTGGCGCGGCTGTGCCGCAACGAGCTCGAGCGTCGACGCGAGATGCGCGGCCTGGCCGCCTCCGAATCGCGGCTGCGCGACCTGGCGATGGTCTCGACCGACTGGTTCTGGCAGACCGATACGGAGCACCGCTTCGTCGAGGTCGAGCAGGACGGCACGCACCGCTACCCGTCGCCCGACAGCGTCGTCGGCAAGACGCGATGGGAGTTGGCCAATGCCGACCCCGCCCATCCGTACTGGCAGGCGCATCGGGCGATCCTGGCGCGGCGCGGCGAGTTCCGGCACTTCGAGTATCGCCTGCCGCATGCCGACGGCACCCTGCACTGGATCCGCGTCAGCGGCCGGCCGGTGTTCGAGGATGGCGTCTTCCGCGGCTATCGCGGCGGCGGCACCGACATCACGGCGCAGCGCGACATCGAGGAGCGGCTGCGCGACCTGGCCAGCCTGTCGACCGATTGGACCTGGGAGACCGACGCCGAGCACCGCTTCGTGCGCCTCGAGATGCTGACGTCGACGCGGCCCTTCGACTTCAACTACATCTCGGGTGGCACGCGCTGGCAGCTCGCCGGCGCCGACATCACCAAGGAGCCGTGGCGCAGCCATATCGCGCAGCTCAACGCGCGCGAGGAGTTTTGCGATTTCGAGTATCAGACCACCCGGCCCGATGGTTCGCCCATGTGGGCGCGCATCAGCGGGCGGCCGATCTTCGAGGGCGGCGTCTTCCGCGGCTACCGCGGGGCGGCCAAGGACATCACGGCGCAACGGCTCGCCGAGCACAAGCTGCACGAGCGCGACACCGAGTTCGCCAACCTGTTCCGCCGCCACCCGTTGCCGATGTGGGTCCACGAGCCCGGCACCTTGCGCTTCCTCGATGTCAACGACGCGATGTCGACGCTGTACGGCTACACGCGCGAGGAGTTCTCGCGGCTGACGGCGCAGGATCTGCGCATCGCCGAGCAGCGCGCGGCGCTGGTGGAGTTTGTAGCCAGCCTTCCGATGGATGCCAGCTACCAGGCCGAACGCGAGCACGTGACCAAGGATGGCCGGCGCATCAACGTGATCGTCAACGTCGCGCCGATCGAGTTCGACGGCAAGGCGGCGCGCTTCGTCATGGTGCGCGACGTCACCCAGCAGCGCGCCGCCGAGGCGCGCGCCGCCGAGGCCGAGCGCATCCTCAGGCAGAACCAGCAGATCGAGGCGTTGTCCAAGCTGGCCGGCGGCATGGCGCACGAGTTCAACAACCTGCTCACCGTGATCATCTCGGCCAACGAGATGCTGAGCGACGGCCTGCCCGAGGGCGGCGAGGAGCGGCAACTGGCCGACATGGCGCTGGAGGCGGCGCAGCGCGGCGCGCAGCTCGCCGATTCGCTGATGACCATCTCGCGCCGGCAGGATCTCTCGGTGCTGCGCATCGATATCACCTCGGTGTTGCGCCGCATGGAAGAGCCGCTGCGCCGCCTGCTGGGCGCCGGCATCGCGCTGGAGATCGACATCGCCGAGAGTCCGCTGCTGGCCGAGCTCGACGAGGGCCAGCTCGAGGCGGCGATCGTCAACCTCGCCAGCAACGCGCGCGACGCCATGCCGGGCGGCGGCAGCGTGCGCGTGCGCGCGGCGTCGCGCGAGGTGCTGCCGTCGGAGGTGCTGGCCGATGCGCGCCTGCAGCCAGGCGCCTGGATCGTGGTGTCGATGCACGACACCGGCTGGGGCATGGCGCCGGCGGTGTCGGCGAAGGCCTTCGAGCCCTACTTCACCACCAAGCCGGTGGGCCAGGGCATGGGGCTGGGGCTGAGCATGGTGCACGGCTTCGTCAGCCAGTCCGGCGGCTTCGCCCTCATCGACAGCCGCATCGGCGCGGGCACGACGGTGAGTCTGTTCTTCCCCGCGGTGCGCACGCGGCGCGACTTCGCCTCGACGTAAGCGCGACCGATCCGGAGGCGACGGTCATCCCGCGCTTCGCTCGGGATGACAGGCACGGGGTCTCAGCCGCCGGCGCGCGCCTCGGCCTGCGCTTCGATCGCTTCCATATCCTCGTCGCTCAGGCCGAAATGGTGGCCGATCTCGTGGATCAGCACATGGCGCACGACGTGGACCAGGTCCTCGCCGCTCTCGCACCAGTAGTCGAGGATCGGCCGGCGATAGAGGAAGATGCGGTCGATGTCGTTGGCGACGTGATCGACGCTGCGCTCGGCCATCGACACGCCCTGGTAGAGACCGAGGATGTCGAACGGGCTCTCGAGCTCCATGGTCTTCTCGACGTCCTCGCTGGGGAAGTCGTCGACATGGATGTGCACGTTGGCGGTGTGGCGGCGGAAGTCTTCCGGAATCGACGCCAGCGCCTCGCCGGCGATCTCCTCGATCTCCTCGAGGGTCGGCGCCGTCGTGAAGCTGCGCGCGGGCGGGCGACTGCGGTAAGCTGCCATGCGCTTTTCCTAGCGGCGCGCCGGTCGGCGCACAAGCGCACGATGGATCACGCGCGGCGCGCGGCCTAGGCCGGCGCGGCGCTCCGGTCAAGGGAGAAGACGATGGCAGCGAAGCTCGACGGCGCGCGGCGCGCCGAGGCACTGGGTGAGCTGAAGGGCTGGAGCGAGGTCGCCGGCCGCGACGCGATTTCCAGGTCGTTCAAGTTCGCCGACTTCAACGCCGCCTTCGCCTTCATGACGCGCGTGGCGCTGGCGGCGGAGAAGGCCGATCACCACCCCGAGTGGTTCAACGTCTACAACCGCGTCGACATCACGCTCTCGACGCACGACGCGGGCGGCCTGAGCGAGCGCGATGTCGCGCTCGCCAAGTTCATCGACTCGGTGGCATAGGCACGCTGTCGTCCCGGGCGACGCGAAGGACCTGGCGGTATCGTGCTCGCGTGCTCGTGCCGTATCCGTTCGCGCGACCGCGAGATCCTTCGCCGTCGCTCCGGATGATGCGGTGTGCCTAGCGCGGCGCCATGCGGATGGCGCCGTCGAGACGGATCACCTCGCCGTTGAGCATGCGGTTGGCGACGATGTGCGTGGCCAGTGCCGCGTACTCCTTGGGATCGCCCAGGCGCGAGGGGAACGGCACCTGCGCGCCGAGGCTCTTCTGCGCTTCGGCCGACAGGCCCATCATCATCGGCGTCAGGAACAGGCCGGGCGCGATGGTGCAGACGCGTACGCCCACTGAGGAGAGGTCGCGCGCGATCGGCAAGGTCATGCCGACGACGCCGCCCTTCGACGCGGAGTAGGCGGCCTGGCCGATCTGGCCGTCGAAGGCCGCGACCGAGGCGGTGTTGATGATCACGCCGCGCTCGCCGTCCTCCATCGGCTCGGCCTTGGACATCTCCCAGGCGACGACGCGGATGACGTTGAAGGTGCCGATCAGGTTGACGCTGATGACCTGGGAGAACATGTCGAGCGCGTGCGGCCCGTTCTTGGAGATGGTGCGCGCGGCGCGGCCGATGCCGGCGCAGTTCACCGCGACGCGCGGCGCGCCCAGCTTGGCGACGACCTCGGCGACGGCGGCCTCGACACTGGGGCCATCCGCGACATTGCATTTCACGTAGAGCCCGCCCAGCTCTGCGGCCTTCGCCTTGCCGGCCTCGTCCTGCACGTCGAAGATCGCGACCTTGGCGCCCAGGGCGGCGAGCGCGCTTGCGGTCGCGCCGCCCAATCCCGATGCGCCGCCGGTGACGATGACGGCCTGACCCTTGACGTCCATGGGGTTCCCCTTCCCGTTGTTCGGATGCGAGACGCGTTGGCGAAGCCGACGCGAGCGACGGCGCTTGTAGCAGAGGCATTCGCGCGAGGCGACCTCTTGCACCGGCGGCGGGCGGGGCCATATGCCACGCCATGGACACCGCCCAGACCGAGCAAGAGCGGCGCGACACGGCCACCGTCCAGAGCGGATTCTGGCCCAAGATCAAGCAGGTCGCCCGCCACGTGCCCTTCGCCGAGGACGCCATCGCCGGCTGGTATGCCGCCAACGATCCGGCGACTCCCAGCTGGGTGCGCGCCACCCTGGTCGGTGCGCTGGCCTATTTCGTGATCCCTTTCGACGCCATCCCCGACTTCTTCGCGGTGATCGGTTTCGCCGACGATGCCGCCGTGCTGCTGGCCGCGCTCAAGGCGGTCGGCAATCACATCACGCCGGGCCATCGCGGCCGCGCGCGCCGCTGGCTGGACTCGACCGATCTCGGCTGACGGCCGGCAAGGAAGCAGGCGATCGCGGCCGCCTGCAGCACGCCCGCGATGATGAACAGCGCGGTCGGCGATGCCGGCTGCAGGTCGCGCACGACGCCGAAGGCGGCCGGCGCGAAGGCGTAGGCACCCTGGCTGGTGGCGACGATCAGCGGCACGACGCGCTGCACGTCCGGCGCGGCGAACTCCGACTGCGCGATCAGCGGCGGCAGCGATGTGGCATTGCCGATGCCGGATCCGAACAGGATCACGCCCGCCAGCAGCAGCGGCACGTCGTGGCCATCGGCGAGGATGAACATCGCCGTGCCGGCGATCTGCACGAGGTGGCTGGCCGATGCGACCAGGCGGCGATCGGCGGAGGGCGGCATCAGCCAGCCCACCAGGGTGCGCCCGCCGATCGCGGCGGCCGTCGCGGCGCCGGCGGCGAGGCCTGCCGCCGGCGCGCCCAGCGCCGGCACCAGCAGCGACACGAGATGCGCGATCAGGCCGATCTGCGCGAACAAGCCCAGTGCCATCGCCGCGGCCAGCGTGACGAAACGTCGATCGCGCCATGGCGAACGCACGACCGGCGCGTCGAGGAGCGGCCTGTTCGTGGCGACGGCCGGCGCATCGCCGTCGGGCGCCAGTCCCATGTCGGCCGGCAGGCGCGCGAAGAGAAGGTCGGCCAGCAGCCAGACGGCCGCGATCATGACGGCGCCGACCGCCAGGGCCGCGCCCGGGAAGCCGACCAGGCCGATCGCGGCGATCCAGAGCGGCGAGAACACCACGCCGCCGATGCTGGCGCCGTTGTAGGCCATGGCGAGCGCCCGCGGCCTCAGGCGCACGAACCACGGCGCGATGATGGCGTTGATCGCCGCCGCGCCCATCGTGACCCAGCCGGCGCCGCTCAGCAGCGCCGCGCCGAACAACAGCCACGGACGATCGACGAGGGCCCAGCCGGCGACGCCCAGCGCCAGCGCGACGACGCCGGCCTTGGTGATCGCCGGCAGGCCGAAGCGCCGGTAGAGCGCCGGCAGATTGGCGATCACCAGCGCACCGACGACGAAATGCACGGTGATAGCCGCCGAGATCAGCGCGATCGGCCAGCCGCGCGCCTCGCGCACGGCGTGCAGGTAGACCGGCGGACCATAGAAGCCGACGCCCCAGCCGAAGACCGCCAGCGCGAAGGCGCCGGCAACGACGCGCCAGCCGTGGAAGGAGGGTGCACGGGACATGCGCCGCTTATGGCGTGTGCGCGCACGTCGTCGTTTCGGCCCACACCGAAGCGGTTTGAACAGCCGCGCGCGATCTGCGATTCTGGTCCGCCGAACGGACCCCAAGAGTTCCGCCGATGCCCCCGCTCGACATCCTCATTCCCGTTGCCATCGCCGCGCTCGTGCTGGGTGCGCTGATCGGCTGGCTCGCCCGCGGCGGCCAGGTACGCCGCCATGCCGACGACGCGCAGGCGGTGAAGCTGCAGCTCGCCACGGCGCAGGCGACGGTTGCGCGCGTGCCCGAACTCGAGCAGCGCCGGGCCGCGGCCGAGCGCGACGGCGACGTCCTGCTGGCCGAGAAGGCGCGGCTGGCGACCCTGGCCGAGCGGCTGAAGCCGGCCGAGGACGAGCTGATGCTGCTGCGCGGGCGCGTCGAGGCGCTGGCCTCGGCCAAGACCAAGCTCGAGGAGACCCAGCGCAACATGGAGGCGGCCCACGCCGAGAAGACCGCGGCGCTGACGGCGTTGCGCGAGGATATCGACGCGCGGCTGAAGGCGATGGCGGATGCCGCGCTGGGCCAGAGCCTGAGCAAGCTGATCGAGGTCGCCGAGACGCTGCTGAAGAACCATAAGACAACGAGCGAAGCCGACCTCGCCAGGCGCCAGGTGGCGATCGACGCGCTGGTGAAGCCGGTGGCCGAGACGCTCGAGGCCTATCAGAAACGGCTGGCCGAGTTGGAGCAGCGCAACGCCGAGACCTATGGCGCGCTGTCGGCCGAGCTGAAGAACGTGGTGAGCGGCCAGGAATCGGTGCGCGGCGAGGCGGCGCGCCTGACACAGGCCCTGCGTGCCGCGCCCAAGACGCGCGGCCGCTGGGGCGAGCATCAATTGCGCCGCGTGATGGAGCTCGCCGGCATGAGCGAGCATGTCGACTTCGTGGTTGAGCACAGCGTGACCACCGAGAGCGGCAGGCTGCGGCCCGATGCGATCATTCGCCTGCCCGGCGGGCGCAGCATCGTGGTCGACGCCAAGACCTCGCTGTCGGCCTATCTCGAAGCGCTCGACGCGGCCGATGAAGCGCAGCGCGACGGCAAGCTGGTCGAGCACGCACGCCAGATCCGCCAGCACGTGGCGCTGCTCGCGGCCAAGGACTACTGGTCGCAATTCGACGACGCACCCGATTTCGTGGCGATGTTCGTGCCGGGCGAGAACTTCTACAGCGCCGCCGCCGAGCGTGATCCGGACCTGTTCGAGTTCGCCATCGCGCGCCGCGTGCTGGTGTGCACGCCGACGACGCTCGTGGCGCTGGCGAAGGCCGTGGCCTATGGCTGGGGCCAGGTGAAGGCCAACGAGAATGCCGCCGAGATCGCGCGGCTGGGCAACGAGTTGTACAGCCGCCTCGCGGTAATGGCCGAGCCGATCGTGTCGTTGGGCAAGAGCCTGGAGAGCGCGGCCGGCAACTACAACAAGTTCATCGGCAGCCTCGAGGGCCGCGTCTTTCCGACGGCGCGGCAGATCCGCCAGCTCTCGCCGGGCGACAGCCCCAGGCCGCTGCCCGACCTCAAGGAGATCGAGACCGCGGTGCGCCAGCCGCGTACCGACGGCGACCTGCTGCCGCCGGGCAATCCGGGCTGAAACGCAAACGCCCCCGCAGGGGCGGGGGCGTTCCGGTGGTCCTTGCCGGTCAGTAGCAGTAGTTGCCGCCATAGTCGCAGCGCGCCGGCGGCGGCGGCGGGTAGCCGTAGGGCTGCTGCGGCGGCGGATACGCCGAAGGATAGCCGGCTGGCGGCGGCGGATAGGCTGCCGGCTGTGGCGGCGGCGAGGGCGTCGTGGCCGCACCGATCACGGCGCCACCGATACCGCCGATCACCACGCCCGGCACGATGCCCAGGCCCGTCGTGGCGCCCAGGGCCGCGCCGCTGCCGGCGCCGATGGCGGCACCGGACAGCGCGCGCTCGCCCGGGTTCTCGCCGCACGCGGCGAGCGATACGACCAGCGGCAGGGCAAGTGCCGCGGCGGTCAGCGACCTCAACACGGCCGGCGCCCTAGTAGTGGCAGTAGTTGTTGTAGTAGTCGCAACGCGGCGCCGTCGCCGCGCCGATCGCGGCGCCGCCGAGGCCGCCGACCACGGCGCCCGGCACCACGCCGATGCCCGTCGCCGAGCCGACCACCGCGCCGCCGCCGGCACCGATCAGGCCGCCCGTCACGGCCCGCTGGCCGGGAGTGTCGCCGCAAGCGGCAACCGCCAGCACCAGGGGCAGGCTCATCACGCCATAGCGCAAGGACTTCAACATGACACGCTCCTTTGCCAGCCGGCCGAACGCCGACGGATGGATGGATTGAACGCGCGGGAAACTCGCGGTGCGCTTGCCCCCAATGCGCGGTCGCGTCGTCAACGGCGGTGCCGGACGTACGGTTCCCGTCAGTCTAGGGGAACCCTCGTCGAACGGATTGTGGTCAAGCTGTGACGCGGCGGGCCCGGCGCGCCTCGCGGCGAGCGCTGTAGAGCGTGGAGCCGGCGATCAGCAGCGCGCCCACCGCCGTCCAGATCGAGGGGTGCTCGCCGAACACCCAGATGCCGAGCAGCACGGCCAG
>CAYNOF010000316.1:0-6181 GCA_964398335.1 uncultured Rhizobiaceae bacterium | reverse complement strand
CCGGAGCAGATCGCCGCGCGCCTGGGCGACCGCATCCTGGACGGCGACTACGCGCCGGGTGACCGGCTGATCGAGCAGGACCTGGCGGCCGCGTACAAGGTCAGCCGCGGCCCGATCCGCGATGCCCTGCGCCTGCTCGCCCGCGAGGGCCTGGTGCGCATCCATGCCCGCCGCGGCGCCGAGGTCACGCGGCTCAGCGTCGGGGAGGTGGCCGAGATCTTCGAGATCCGCCTGGGCCTGTTTGCCATCGCCACGCGCAAGGTCGCCGAGCGGCGCGACCCGGCTTTCGTCGCGCGCTATCGCGCGGCGGTGGACGAGCTGGCGCGCCACGCCGAGACCGACGACGACGGCGCGCGCTACACCGAGATCGTCTTCCAGACATCGCTGATGACGGCGCGCGGCGCCGGCAATCTGCGGCTCGCCGAGATGCTCACGGCGCTGTCGCTGCAGACCCTGCGCTACACCCGCCTCGCGCTGGCCTCGGTCGACAGCCGCCGGCGCTCGCTCAATCTGTGGCGCGAGGCGCTGGCCTGCCTGGAGCGCGGCGATGTCGCCGGCTTCGAGGCCGCCGGCCTCGCGCGCATCACCGCGTCGATGCGCAACGCCATGGCGGCGCTCGAGCCGCCGGCCGCGACCTGAGCAATCAAGACGAACGAACGAGTTGGGGAGAGAGACGACGTGCCTGGCGTTCAGCGGACCGCTTCATCATCGCGCCTCACGCGTCGGCGCCTGCTTGCCGGCGCCGCGGCCCTGCCGCTCGCCGCGCCGGCCATCGCGCAGGAGGGCTTCCCGAAGGACCGCGTGACCATCGTCACGTCGCTGCCCGCCGGCAGCTCGGTCGACATCACCACGCGCATCTTCGCCGAGCGGCTGACGCAGGTGTGGAAGCAGCCTGTCGTGATCGACAACCGCGGCGGCGCCAACGGCCTGATCGCCTGCGAACTGGTGGCGCGCGCCAGGCCCGACGGCTACACCCTGCTCGCCACCTCGGCGATGACCCACGCCGCCAATCCGGCGCTCTACGACAAGCTGCCCTACGACGCGCTGGCCGACTTCGCCGCCGTCACCCGCTACGGCATCTCGCCCTTCGTGCTGATGGTGGCCAAGACCCTGCCGGCGCCGACGCTGAAGGACTTCATCGCCCTGCTCAAGCGCGAGCCCAACAAGCACAATTTCGGTGCCGGCAGCCTGCCCTCGCGCATCGCCTCAGAGATGTTCCGCCAGGTCGCCGGGGTCGACATCGTGCATGTCGGCTACAAGGGCAACCAGCAGGCGTTCCCCGACCTGACATCGGGCCGCATCTCGATGATGTCGGTCGACGTCGTCGGCGCCAAGCCGCTGATCGACCGCGACGCGGTCTATTCGCTGGCCGTGAGCGACGCGGAGCGCAATGCGGCCGTGCCCAGCGTGCCGACCAGCGCGGAGGCCGGCCTGGCCGATTTCGATATCAGCACCTGGTCAGGCCTCTACGCACCCAAGGGCGTGCCGAAGGAACTGGTCGCGCGCATCTCGCGCGATTTCAACGAGGCGGCAGCCTGGCCGGAGACCAAGGCCAAGCTCGACGCCCTGGGCGGCTCGCGCGCGCTCACCACGCCCGAGGAATTCCAGAACTTTACCACGAGCGAACTCGACCGCTGGGGGCGTATCATCCGCGCCGCCGGCCTGAAGGTGGAATAACGGAGGGAACCATGCAGAGCACGCAGATGCGCGGCAACGCCGGGCCCCGCTACAAGCATGTGGCGGACGAGGAACGGCCTTACGAGAGCATCACGATCGACAAGCTCACGCCGATCATCGGCGCGGAGGTCGCCGGCGTCGATCTCAGCCGGAAGCTGTCGAACCAGACCATCGACGAGCTGCACCGCGCGCTGGCCGAGAACTGCGTGATCTTCTTCCGCGACCAGACGATCACGCCCGACCAGCACCTCGCCTTCGGCCGTCTATGGGGCGACCTGCACGTGCATCCCGCGGCACCGCACGAGCCGGGCAAGCCCGAGCTGATGATCATCCACGCCGACAAGGACAGCCCGCGCGCCAACGGCGAGGGCTGGCACACCGACGTCTCGTGCGACGTCGAGCCGCCGATGGGCAGCATCCTCTACATCAAGACCTGCCCGCCCAAGGGCGGCGACACGCTGTTCGCCAACATGTACGCCGCCTACGAGGCGCTGTCGGAGCGCATGAAGAAGTACCTCGAGGGCCTCACCGCGATCCACGACGGCGAGTCGGTCTATCGCGGCCTCTACCGCAATTACGGCGTCGTCGACAAGGACACCTATCCGCGCGCCGAGCATCCGGTGGTGCGCACGCACCCGGTGACCGGCAAGAAGGCGCTCTACGTCAATCGCGGCTTCACCCACAGCCTGGTCGGCGTGCCGCGCGACGAGGGCGATGGCATCCTGCGCTATCTCTACGAGCACATGGAGAACCCGTTGTTCCAGTGCCGCTTCCGCTGGCGCGCCAATTCCATCGCCTTCTGGGACAATCGCTGCGTCCAGCACCGCGCGATGTGGGACTACTGGCCCCACACCCGCAGCGGCAACCGCGTGACGGTGAAGGGCGACCGGCCGGTCTAGGCTACAGCGTCAGGAGCCTCACCCCGTAGCCGACCAGCAGCAGGCCGCCGATGCGCGCCAGCCAGGGGCCGGCTGGAATCAGCTTCTCGACCAGCACCACCGCGGTCAGGGCGGCAACCCAGACCAGGTCCATCACGCCGCCGACGAAGAGCAGGGCCATGAGGATCCAGCAGCAGCCAAGGCAATAGAGGCCATGGCTGAAGCCCATGCGCACCGCGCCGGCCGGACCGTCGCGCCAGTGGTTGAGGATGAAGTCGAAGGGCGACCGGCAGAAGCTGAGGCAGGCTTGCTTGAGCGGCGTGAATTGATAGGCGCCCGCGGCAATGAACAGCAGGCCGCCCAGCAGCGGGCTGGTCGTCTTCATCGCCATCGGCGCAAGCAGGCTGGCCCGCTCGAGACCGGCCTGGGCAAGCGTTGCGGCCATGCTGAAGCCGATCCAGGCCAGCAGGTAGCCCGACGTGAAGAGCGCCGTCGGCGTGTAAGGCTGGCCGCGCACTCGCCGGTTCCGGCTGATCGTGGCGAAGGTCAGGATCATCGGCGCCGCACTCGGCAGCATCATGCCGACCATCATGATGCACCACATCGCCAGCAGCAGGAGCAGCCCGGTGGCATCCCTCGGCGGCATGGACATGCCGGGATCCATCGCCGCCATCGTCGCGGCCTCGCGGGCGAGATAGAGCCACGACAGCACGACGAGGCCGCCGAGCGCGGCGAGGATCGCGATCCGTTGATGCAGGTCAGGCCGCCCAGGCAAAGGGCGCGTAGTGCCCATTGTTGCCCTTGCCGATCAGGCTGAGGTCGAGCCCGAAGCCCTTCACTTCGGTCTTGCTGGCGCGGGCGAGCGCCAGGCGGCGGTTGGCGGGATGGGCGGTGTTGTCGATGTAGAACGGCTCGCCGGAACGGTTGCGCGAGGCCACGCCCTCGATGGCGAAGGCGAGGATGCCCGGGATCTCGGTGGCGCGGCGCAATCCGTCGACCGTGAAATCGATCTTTCGAAACTCGACGCCGCGGAAGTCACTCACGAGATTGTCGCGGATCATCTGCGGTGGCCCGCCGACCTTGCCGCTGACGATGCTGCCGAGCGCTTGGCGCTGGGCCTCGCTCGCCGTCTCGTCGACGACGCAGCCGAACACCCAGCCGCCCTCCGACATGATCCGCCTGGAGCGAATCACCAGGGCGAACTTCAGGTTGTCGAGGGAAACTTCGCCGTGCCGCCCGCGGTCGATGCGGTAGACCATCAACGCCGTGCAGTGGTCGTGCGTCGCCTCCGCCTGCGGATTGGTGAAGATGCAGGGACACAGATAGTCGCAGTTGCAACTCTCCATGTACTCGCCGCTCAGCTCCCAGTTCTTTTGTGCCATGTCGATGGCTCCTCTTTGCCCAGGGCTGTCAGACCTCAGACCGGCTTGACGCTCGCCATCAGCGTACGCTCGTCGCCGCGGAAATCCTTCACGGCGCGCGACTGCACGTCGAACACCATGGTCGAGCGGTCGGCGAGATCGTAGGCCGGCCACGCCACGGTGGCCGCGTTGTTGGGATCGCCGGCGCGGGCGAAGGCAAGCCACGCCGCGCTCATCTGGTCGGCGATCTTCTGCGGCTCCGGGCCGGTGCCGACCATCGAGGCCGACAGCGCGACGTTGTCGAAGATCATCGCCAGGTCGAGCGAATGCGGCGAGCGCCACCTGCCGCCGTCGACCGGCGTCTTCCACACCAGCTCGTAGGCCCACACGCGCGCACCGCCTTGCCGCGCCTTGCGCGCGGACTGCTCCCAGGCGAAGCGGCGGTATGCCGTGTCCGTGACGATGGCGAAGTACAGGTCCGACGGCGTGGCCTCGGGACGCGTGGCGCGGAAGGTCGTCAGGACCTTGTCGACCGCGCCTTCGGGCACGATCGCCGCCAGACGCTTGCGCAATCCCGCCTCGTCGAGATTGAACGCTTCGGCGTCCGGCGTGAACAAGGTCATCTCGGTCGCGGTGCCGCCGATGATCATCGGGATGTCGGCCGACATCGCCGGCGCATAGGGCGCGAACTGGCCGGACGGCAGGCTGAGGCCATCGACCACCGGACGATAGACCGCGCCCATCCGCGCTGCCTTGCCGTAGCCCTCGACCACGCGCGCCATCGGCAAGGTGGCGAGCGAGGCGGCATCGGCGGGCCCGATGTCGAGCGCCGCCAGCAATTTCTCGGTGAGCCTGATGCCCTCCGCCGGCGACAGGCCGCGCGCCGAGGGCATGCCCATCAGGGTGGTGACCTTCCCGCCGCCGCCGGACTGGCCGAAGATCGTGACGTTGCCGGGATCGCCGCCGAACTCGGCGATGTTGTCCTTCACCCAGCGCAGCGCGGCGACGATATCCATGTTGCCGACATTGCCGGCGTCGGGGAATTGCGGCGCCAGCTCGGCGAGCTGCAGGTAGCCGAAGACGTTGAGCCGGTGGTTGAGCGTCACCACGACGACGTCGCCCTTGCGCGCCAGCCGCGTGCCGTCGAAGACGTTGCGCGAGCCCGACAGCGAGGTGAAGCCGCCGCCGTGCAGCCAGACCATCACCGGCCGCTTGCCGTTGTCGCGCAGCGCCGGCGTCCAGACGTTGAGGAGCTGGCAGTCCTCGCTCATCTCCTTGTCGAAGGTCCACGAGGCGAACAGCGAGCCCAGCGGCCCGCGCGTCTGCGGCGACATCGGCCCGAAGGCCAGCGCGTCGCGCACGCCGGCCCAGGGCTGCGGCGCCACCGGCTCGAGGAAGCGTTTCGCGCCGGCGTAGGGAATGCCCTTGAAGATGCGGATGCCGTCGGTCTCGGCGCCGCGCACGCGGCCGTGCAGCGTGGTGGCGATCGGCTCCTCGGCGGCGCGTGCCGACCGGGTCGCCATCGGGGCGGCGAGGCCTGCCAGAGAGGCACGCAATACGGTGCGGCGATCGAGCATGACGCTACTCCTTACAAACCCTTCATCAGGACGTCGCGGATCTGGCCGTCCGAGTACATGCCGTCGGTGCGCTGGGCGTAGGCGCAGCGCATGGCGAGGACGCCGTCCGAGAAGCTGATGCTCATCTCGGCCGGCGTGGCGACGTTGGCGAGCTTCACCAGCTTGAGCCCGTCGCGCACCGCCTCGCGTCCCAGCGCGTCGCTGCAGATCACGCGCAGCGCCATGTTAAGGCGATGACAGGAGATGTTGTCGAGAAAGTTCAGGCCCTCGGCATCGTTCGCCAGGCTGTCCCAGTCGATCTCGTAGCGGATCGGGCTGCCGGTGATCTCCAGCAGCTCCTTCTCGCGCTCAGGGATCGTGGTGTCGGTCAGTTCCTTGATCTTGCGACGCTCGGCTAGTCCCATGGCGCGGCCTCTCGCGTTTCATGGCCAAGACTGTCGCCGCCGGCCGATGGTGGCAAGACCGACCCCGAGACGCTACACCGGCGCCATGGAGTCCCAAGACCTCTTCCTCGACCTGCCGGATCGCCGCATCCGCGGCCGCTGGATCGCACGCACCGGCCGCGACGACGGCTACGCGCGGCCGACGCTGGTGTTCCTGCATGAAGGCCTGGGCTGCATCGAGATGTGGCGCGACTTCCCGGCGCGCCTGTGCGCCCACACCGGCTTTCCGGGCTTCGCCTATGACC
>CAYNOF010000315.1:0-5089 GCA_964398335.1 uncultured Rhizobiaceae bacterium | reverse complement strand
ATGGACGTGCTGATCGAGGTTCATGATCAGGCAGAACTTGAACGAGCACTTAAACTAAAATCTCAACTATTGGGTATAAACAATAGAAATCTCAAAACTTTAAGCGTATCTCTTCAGACAACACTTGAACTCATGAAATCTGTCCCGGAGGACCGGCTGGCGATCTCCGAGAGCGGCCTGGACAGCCCGCGGGATCTTGCCCGCATGGCCGAGGCCGGAGCGCGCTGCTTCCTGATCGGCGAGAGCTTCATGCGCAAGCCCGACGTTGCCGCCGCGGTGCGCGCGATGATCGCCGATCCCCTGCCGCTGGTCGCCGCGTGAGCGAGCTCACTCATTTCGACCCCGAGGGCAACGCCCGCATGGTCGATGTCGGCGCCAAGGCCGAGACCGAGCGGACGGCCACGGCGCGCGCCTCGGTGCGGATGAAGCCCGAGACCCTGCGCCTGATCCAGGACAAGGCGGTGGCCAAGGGCGACGTGCTGGCGGTGGCGCAGCTCGCCGGCATCATGGCGGCCAAGCGCACATCAGACCTGATCCCGCTCTGCCATCCGCTGGCGCTGACCTCGGTGCAGGTCACCCTGCGCTGCGAGCCCGCGACGTCGAGCGTCGAGATCGAGGCGACCTGCCGGCTGCGCGGCAAGACCGGCGTCGAGATGGAGGCGCTGACGGCGGCCTCGGTCGCGGCGCTCACGGTCTACGACATGTGCAAATCGGCCGATCGCGGCATGGTCATCGGCGAGGTGCGGCTGGTGCACAAAGCCGGCGGCAAGTCGGGTACCTACGAGGCTCCCTGATGCTTTCGGTCAACGACGCCCTCGTCCGCATCGTCGGCGCGTTCGCGCCGCTGGCGACGGAGACCATCTCGGTCGCCGACGGCACCGGCCGCGTGCTCGCCGAGCCGGTCATCGCCCGACTCGACCAGCCCTCGGCCGACCTGTCGGCGATGGACGGCTACGCGGTCATCGGCGCCGACTGCACGGGCCTGCCGGCGACGCTGAAGGTCGTCGGCGCCGCACCGGCCGGCGGTTCGTACGAGCATCCCCTGCAGCGCGGACAGGCCGTGCGCATCTTCACCGGCGGTCCGCTGCCGTCTGGTGCCGATACGATCGTGATCCAGGAGAACACCAGGGTCGATGCGCCGGGCAGCGTGACGATCCTCGAGGGCGCCGATCCCGGCCGCCACATCCGACGCAAGGGCCTCGACTTCTCGCTGGGCAGCGAGGGCATCGCCGCGGGCCGCGTGCTGACGCCGCGCGACGTCGCGCTGGCGGCGGCGATGAACGTGCCGTGGCTCACCGTGTGGCGCCGCCCGCGCGTGGCGATCCTCGCCACCGGCGACGAGCTGGTGATGCCGGGCGAGCCTGTCGGTCCCAATCGCATCGTCTCGTCGTCGGGCCTCGCGGTCGCGGCGCTGGTGAAGGAATGGGGCGGCGAGCCCACGGTGATGGGCATCGCGCGCGACGATCGCGGCGTGATCGGCAAGCATGTCGCGGCGGCCAAGCGCTTCGACCTGCTGGTGACGCTCGGCGGCGCGTCGGTGGGTGATCATGACCTGGTGCAGGACGTGCTGAAGGCCGAGGGCTTCGCGCTCGATTTCTGGCGCATCGCCATGCGCCCGGGAAAGCCGCTGATGTTCGCCGACACGCCGGGCTGCAAGGCGCTGGGGCTGCCCGGCAATCCGGTCTCGACGCTGGTCTGCGCGCTCCTCTTCCTGCGCCCCGCACTCGAGCGCATGAGCGGGCTGCCCGGCCATGCCGTGGCGACCACGACCGCGACGCTGGCGGTCGATGTCGGCGCCAACGACACGCGCGAGGATTACGTGCGCGCGACGCTGTCACGCGACGGTAACGGCGGGCTCAAGGTCACGCCGTTCAAGGTCCAGGACAGCTCCATGCTGGGCATCATGGCGCGCTCCAACGGCTTCATCGTGCGGCCCGCACATGACCCCGCGCGGCGCGCCGGGGAGGCCGTGCGGGTTGTGGATTTCGGGACAATGGGCAGCGCCTTCTGAGCGACTTGTCAGGGCGCATCTTGACGCAAAGCGTGAACTAAACTAGAACACGCGTGTCGTTTCGCGTTTTGTTCTAGATGTAGTGTACGCCAGCGGGAGACGGTGATGCTCACCCGAAAACAATACGAATTGCTGGTCTTCATCAATCAGCGGCTCAGCACCGGCGGGGTCTCGCCCTCCTTCGACGAGATGAAGGAGGCGCTGAAGCTGAAGTCGAAATCCGGCATCCATCGCCTGATCACCGGGCTGGAGGAGCGCGGTTTCCTGCGCCGCCTGCCGCATCGCGCCCGCGCGCTGCAGGTACTGCAGCTGCCCGACGCCGCATCGGTCGCCGGCAGCCGCGCGGCGATGAGCACGCCCGGCCTGCGCGAACCCGCCGCCGGCTTCACGCCGCAGGTCATCAAGGGCGATTTCCGCCCCAGCTTCCAGGGCGCGGTGACGCCGGCGCACGCCGCCAACGCGCTGTCGCTGCCGCTCTACGGCAAGATCGCCGCCGGCACGCCGATCGAGGCGCTGCGCGACAACACCAGCACCATCGACGTGCCGACCTCGCTGCTCGGCCAGGGCACGCATTACTGCCTCGAGGTCGAGGGCGACTCGATGGTCGAGGCCGGCATCCTCGACGGCGACTTCGCCGTGATCCGCCAGGCCGACACCGCCGAGAACGGCAGCATCGTCGTCGCCCTGGTCGACGAGCAGGAAGCCACGCTCAAGCGCATCCGCCGCAAGGGCGCGTCGGTGGCGCTCGAGCCGGCCAACGCCGCCTACGAGACGCGCATCTTCGGCCCCGACCGCGTCAAGGTGCAGGGTCGTCTGGTCGGCATCTATCGCCGCTACTGAGCGCGCCGGTCGGCTCTGGGCACCCAGGGCCGATCACCGCGCGCCTCGCGTGTGGTCTCGATGCGGGCCGGTCGTCCCTTCTCGCCCAGCCACACCGCGTGCGCGCCGTGGCGCCACAGGTCGAAACGATCGATCGTCCACAGCGCCGCACGACACTGATTGCGCAGCGGCACGACCGACACGACAGGTGTCGGGCCGGCGCAGGCATTTGGTTGAGCGTCCGGGCGCACCACGAGGCGCACCTCGGCCCCTGCGCGCCGCAGCACGCAGAGGCCGCCGGTACATCGCACCGAGCCATCGGCGCTGCTGCCGCCATCCGGCCAGCGTTCGGCGCCGCCCTCACCGGCACGGCGTGTCCAGGTATCGCCCGCGATGCGTTCGCCGCGCGTGCTGTAGAGCACCAGGCCGCGATCGCTGCGGATCGCCAGGGCCCGGGCATCCTCGCTGATCATCAGGTCGGGCATGCGCTGCAGCGGGATGACGGCGAAGGCGAGCGCCACGCCGAGCAGGCCGAGCCAGCGCCAGCGCGTGTGCCAGAAGCACAGCCACAACCCGCCCAGGGTGAGCAGCCAGAGCGACGCGCCCGGCATCGACGGCGCCACCGATGCCGCGCCCGGCAACGCCGCCGCCCAGCGCGCGATATCGAGCGTCCAGTCGATGCCCACGCCCATCGGCACCAGCGCCAGCCACTCCAGGCCCAGCGGCGCCAGCAGCATGGCGGCGAGCCCCCAGGGCATCACCCAGACGCCGCACAGGGGCACCGCCAGAAGATTGGCGACGACGCCCACCAGGCTCAGCCGGTTGAAGTGATAGATGGCGAAGCCGCCGGTGGCGACGGATGCGACCAGGGTCGAGAGCACCGAGTCGGCGGCGTAACGGCCGACGCGGTGGCGCATGCCGATGGTGCGGTCGACGCCCTCCGCGTGACGGCGCGCCCGCCACAGCCGGGCCGCCTCCCACGCCGCGATCAGCGCGACGACGGCGGCGAAGGAGAGCTGGAAGCTGGCGCCGGTCAGGCTCTCGGGCTGGATCAGCAGGATCACCGCGGCGGCCCAGCACACCAGCCGCAGGGTCAATGCCGTGCGATCGGTGAGCACGCCGATCAGCACGATGGCCAGCATGCCGAAGGCACGCTGCGCCGGCACCGGCGCGCCGGCCAGGGCGAGGTAGAACGCCGAGCCCAGCAAAGCCGCGACCGCGGCGATCTTCTTCACCTGAAAGCGCAGCGCGATGCCGGGCACGAGCGCCAGGCCATAGCGCACCAGCCCCATCATGAGGCCGGCGGCGAAGGCGAGATGCAGGCCGGAGATCGACAGGATATGCGCCAAGCCGGAATCGCGCAGCGCCTGCATGGACTCCTTCGACAGGCCGTTCTGGTCGCCGGTGAGGACGGCGGCGGCGAAGGCGCCGGGGTCGCCGGGCAGCGCCCTGGTGATGCGTTCGGTGAGCGCGCGGCGCAACTCGTCGATGCGCATGATGACGCCCGACGGCTGGCCGCGCCGGACCAGGACAGGCGCGTTGGTCGCGTAGCCCACGGCGCCGATCTGCTGGTACCAGGCGAAGCGCTGGAAATCGAAGGCACCCGGCTGCGCCGGCCCGGCCGGCGGATGCAGCACGGCCGAGATCGCGACCCGATCGCCGGTGACATGCGCGAAGCCCGTGCGTGTCACCGAGAGGCGCACGCGCTGCGGCGTCGCGCTCGCCTTCACGCCCTGCAGCGTCACCTGGTCGAGCACGACGCGGCGGCCCTCGGGCAAGATGCCGATCTCGACCACCCGGCCTTCGACCGTGCCGCTATAGGCACGCGCCAGGACGGGTGCGGCGACGCCCTGCGTGCGCCAGGTCGCGGCGCCGAAGCCGAGGCCGCCGGCGGCCAGGGTCACGCCGATCACGAGCAGCGCCGGTGCGACGCTGCGCGCGGCGCAGAGCAGCAGGCCGACCAGGGTCACGGCGATGGCCAGCCACAGCGGCGGCTCGCTGGGCAGCTCGAAATAGATCGCGATGCCCAGACCCAGCGCCACCGGCGTCCACAGCGCCCAGCGCTCGCGCTCGGCGTCCAGCCGCTGCGCCACGCCCAGCACGAGGCGCGCCGCCAGGCCATGCCCGGCGGCTGCGACACCGGGCTGCGGCGTGGCGGCGAGGCTCATGCTCTATGGGTTTGACAGACGGTCCCCTCTTCCGGCCTATGCTCCCGCCGCTTTTTGACCGAAAAGAGGCTGCTTCCACCGGATTCGTCCA
>CAYNOF010000314.1:0-1049 GCA_964398335.1 uncultured Rhizobiaceae bacterium | reverse complement strand
CGCCCTTGGCGCAGTCGTCGATGTAGTCCTGGCGAAGGCGCTCGTTGAGCGCGGTCAGCGCCGGCACGTTGCGCTCGACCACCGCACCACTGTCGAGGCCGAGGATGCCGTACTGCGCGGTGGTGAGCTGGTGGTCGTCGTCGATGCGGGTCTCGAGATAGCGGCCCTTCAGGCCGGCCGTGTAGTAGTTCGCGGCGTTGGTCGAGGCCTCCTGGCCGAACAGGTCGAGCGACACCGAGAAGTGGAAGTTCAGGTACTTCTGCATCGTCGGCAGGTCGATGCAGCCCAGCGCGCGCAAATCGTCGGTCTTGTGCTGCTTCATCACCTCGCAGGTGCGCTGGATGATGCGGCCGACGCCGGTCTCGCCCACGAACATGTGATGCGCTTCCTCGGTCAGCATGAAGCGGCAGGAGCGCGCCAGCGGATCGAAGCCCGACTCGGCCAGCGAGGCGAGCTGGTACTTGCCGTCGCGGTCGGTGAAGTAGGTGAACATGAAGAAGCTGAGCCAGTCCGGCGTCTTCTCGTTGAAGGCGCCCAGGATGCGCGGCTTGTCGGGATCGCCGGAGTGGCGCTGCAGCATCTCCTCGGCTTCCTCGCGTCCGTCGCGGCCGAAATAGGCGTGCAGCAGGTAGACCATCGCCCAGAGGTGGCGGCCTTCCTCGACGTTGATCTGGAACAGGTTGCGCAGGTCGTAGAGCGAGGGCGCGGTCTTGCCGAGCAGGCGCTGCTGCTCGACCGAGGCCGGCTCGGTGTCGCCCTGGGTGACGATCAGGCGGCGCAGCGTGGCGCGATGCTCGCCGGGCACTTCCTGCCAGGCCGGCTTGCCCTTCTCGTCGCCGAAGGCGATGCGGCGGTCGGCCTCGCGGTCGGCGAGGAAGATGCCCCAGCGATACTCCGGCATCTTCACGTAGCCGAAATTCGCCCAGCCATTGGCGTCGGTCGAGATCGCGGTGCGCAGATAGACGTCGTAGTCGAGGCTGCCATCAGGACCCAGGTCGCGCCACCATTGCAGGTAGTTCGGCTGCCACGCCTCCAGCGCGCGCTGCAGG
>CAYNOF010000313.1:0-6244 GCA_964398335.1 uncultured Rhizobiaceae bacterium | reverse complement strand
CTGGCACTGGGCAACAACCCCCTGATCAACGGCGTGATGTCGACGACCTCGGTGTCGCTCGCCACGACGGGTGCGGCCACGACGATCACGCAGACCAAGCTGATCAGCACGGCGACGCTCACGCTCGCGACCGGGGCGAACGGCCAGATCACGCTGACCGACGGCGGCAACCTGATCACCGCGGTGCAGGGCTCCGGCACCTGGGGCTCGGCGGCGCACACGATCAGCGACAGCGCCGGCGGCCTGACCGTCAACGCCATCAGCGCCACCGGTGGCGTTTCGATCAGCACCAAGGGCGGCGCGTTGACGGTCGCGGGCGCGATCAGCGCCGGCGACGTGTCGCTGAGCGCGAATGACGCCGGGGTGAACATCAACAGCGCGGTGAGCGCCAGCGACACCGTCGCGCTGCGCGCCGGCGGGACGGGCTCGATCACCGCCACGTCGGGTGCGATCACCGCGAACATCCTGACGCTGGAGACCGCCTCGAGCGGCGGCGCCACGGTAAGCACCGCGGCGCACGACATCGGCACCGTGCAGACCGCCGGGTCGGGTCTCGGCAGCGGCGGGCTGGTCTTCACGCAGAGTCGCAGCGGCACGACGATTGGCCCGATCACCTCGAGCGGCGCCGTCTCGATCACCAACAGCGGCGGCTCGATCACGGTCGGCGGCGCCATCAACACCGGCAACGCCGCTCTCTCGCTCGACAGCGCCACCAAGCTGTCCCTCAACGCGACGATCGGCGCGGGCAGCGGCACGGTGAGTCTGGTCGCCGGCGCCGCGATCATCCAGGCCGACACGAACGCGGGCATCACCGCGGCGGCACTCAGCGCGCGCAGCGACGGCGATTCCATCGCGCTCGCGCCCTCGGGCACGACGGCGGCCGACCGCAACAGCGTTTCGACCTTCGCCGCCAGCGCCGTCGCCGGCGCCGTGCAGTTCGGCAATACCCTGACCTTCAACATCGGCAAGGTGGGCGGCGTCTCGGGGATCCAGGCCGTCACCTCGGTGTCGCTCTCGGTCAGCGCCAGCGGCAAGACCATCACGCAGAGCGCGGGCACGGATGGCGCGATCGTCACCAACACGCTGAACCTGTCGACCAACGACGGCAGCGTCACGATCAACAGCGCCGGCAACAATGTCGCGCAGCTGGGCAGCGTGGACCTGGGGACCGGCGCCTTCACCTTCTCGACCGCCAGGACGACCTTCAACGTCGGCGCGGTCACCGCCAATGGCGGCATCAGCATCACCAACACGACCGGCGACCTGACGACCTCGGCGGCGATCGCCTCCGACGGCGATATCCTGCTGCGCTCGACCACCGGCACGCTGACGCTGAACGGCACGGTCACGTCCGGCAGCAACAGCGTCACCCTGCAGTCGAAGAACGCACTGGACACCGGCGCCTTCCTGGTCTCGGCGGTGACTGGCGACGTGACGCTGATCTCCGACACCGGCACGGTGACGATCGGCACCGGCGGCATCACCGTCGGCGACACGCTGACCATCCAGATCGGCCCCGCCCTGGCGCTCAGCATCGCCGGCGAGGTCACGGCCAAGAGCGTCGCGCTGTATGCCGACATCATCGAGATTTCCGCCAAGGTCAACGCCCCCGACACGATCGTCCTGGCGCCGGTGACCGCGGGCACGGCGGTGAGAATCGGCGGCGCGCCCGACTCCTCGGCCTTCGTCATCGACAGCGTCGAGCTGTCGTTCCTCACCCCCGCCGCCACGCTGACCGTCGGCAAGCAGGCGAGCGGCACAGTGACGGCCGGCGCGATCACCGTGCAGGACGCGGCGACGATCGCCAATGCGACCCTCAACCTGTTCACCACGGCGGGCATCACGCAGACCAGCGGGATTCTCTCGGTCGGCGGCGGCACCGGTACGCTGAACTTCAGCGCCGTGGGCGATGTCGACCTCGTCAACGGCGTGACCGTCGGCACGATCGGCGGCTCGACGACAGGCGGCTTCGTCAGGATCCTCGATAGCGGCAGCAGCGGCGCCTGGACCGTGAACGCGATCACCACCGCGGGTGGCGAGATCGCATTGGAGAACTTCTCCGGCGTCGTGGGCATCAACGGTGCGCTGACGTCGAATGGCGGCAATGTCCTCGCGGGATCCACCGGCGGGGCGTTGAACATCAACGCCGACATCAACGCCGGCATCGGTGCGATCGGCCTTTTCGGCACCAGCGTCAGCCAGACGGCGGGCAAGCTCGTCGCCGGCAACCTGCTGGCGGAAGTCGCCGGCAGCAGCGGCGGCATCACCCTCGCCAGCGTGACCAACGCCGTGACCGGCAACGTCACGCTGAACGCCGGCGCAAGCGGCGGCGATATCGTTTTTGCAGACTCCACCGGCTTCACCGTCGGCGGGCTGCCGGGCATTCCCTACGCGTCGTTCGGCGGCGCCCCCCTGAGCGCGCCTGTCGGTTCCGGCCTGCGCGCGGCCGCCGGCTCGCTGGTGACGCTGATGGTCGGCGGCCCGGTGAGCCAGGCGGCGGGCGCAGACGACATCATCTCGACCGGCACGCTGGCGATCGTCCGCCTCGGCGCGGCGAACCCGTCGGTCACGCTCGACAACGCCAACAACACGATCACCAGCCTCGGCACCGTCTCGATCGGCACCGGCGCCTTCACGCTCGTCGGCCAGGGTGACCTGTCGCTGATCGGTGCGCTGACGGCCGGCAGCGTCAGCATCACGACGAGCACGGGATCGCTGACACAGAATGTCGACGCGACGATCGACACCAGCGCGTCGAACGGCACGGTGGTGCTGACGACGCTTGTCGCCGGCTCCGTCAACCTGAACGACAATATCGACGCCGGTACCGGACTGGTTTCGCTGAACGCCGCGGGTGCCGTCAATCAGGGGGCCGGCGGTATCACGGCGAAGACCGTCAGTGCCATCGGCGCGGCGTCGTTCGTCAGCCTGACCTCGGCGGCCAACGCCTTCAGCGAGATCAGCGGATCGGCCGGCGGCGGCGCCGGCTTCGTCGCGACGACGAGCAGGAGCCTGACCGCGGGCACCGTCACGACGGCCAGCGGTATCGTCACCCTGACGACGAGCGGGGGCACGAGCGACCTGACGGTGGATGGCGTCATCAGCGGCGCGAGCACCGTCACGCTGAATTCGGGTCACGACATCCTGCAGACCGCGACCGGCGGCGTGAAGGCCAGCGCACTGCAGGCGAACGCGACCAACGGCGCGGTCGACCTCACGACCGGTGCCGCCAACAACCGCATCTCGACACTCGCCGGCCAGTCCGGGGGCGACTTCGCCTACACCGACGCCAACAGCACCGCCCTGAGCATCGGCTTCGTCAGCACATCGGGCATCACCTCGACGACGGGCGATATCATCGTCAAGGCGACCACGGCCGCGGCCACGCTGTCGGTCACGCAACAGGTCAAGGCCGCCGGCGCCGACGGCGACATCACGCTGCAATCGCCCGGCGATCTCACCTTCACCGCTTCCCTCGTGGCAACGAAGCGCGTCAGCCTCACCTCGACCAGCGGGTCGGTGGTCCAGGGCAACGCAAGCGGCACGATCTCGGGTGCCGAGCTGCTGGCCAATGCGGCGAACAACGTCGACCTGTCGATCGGCGGTCACTCCGTCGGCGCCAGCGGCTTCGCTGCCACGGCCACGACCGGCTATGTCGCGTTCCTCAACAACACCGCGCTCGATATCGATGCGGTGGGCGGGACCAACGGCGTTACGGCCGGCGGCGCCGTCTTCATCGGCGTCGGCAGCGGCAACCTGACCCAGACCGCCAATGGCATCATCACCGCCGGCGCCGGCCTGGGCGTGGCGGCCACCACCGGCTCGATCGTTCTCGACCAGCAGAACCTGGTCACCGGCAACTTCTCGGCCACGGCCGCTTCGGGCAGCGTCACCTTCCACAACAAGGGGTCGATCAACGTCGGCGCCGTGGGGCCGTTGAGCGTCGCCTCCGGCTTCTTCACGTCCAACGATCTCACCGCCTCGACAATTGCGGGGCAGTTCATAGCGCTGCGCTCGGACCTCGGCACGATCACGCAGGGCGCGGGCGCGAACGACCGCGTCATCGGCGGCGAGTTGCGTCTGGCGACCTTCGGCACGAATGCCACGCTCGCCAACACCGGCAACCAGATCGGCTCGATCGGCACGACGAACCTGGGTGTCGGCAGGCTGACGGTATTCGACTCGAACGCGGGCCTCACCGTCAGCGGATCGGTGACCGCCGATGGCGGCGTGATCCTGACGACACAGACCACCTTCAATCTGCCGGGCAGCATCACGGTGGCCAACGGCGATATTTCGCTGACGTCGCTGACCGGCAGCATCGCACTCAGCAGCACGCTGTCGGCTGCCGCCGGCCAGATCCAGCTCGACGCCGGCGGCGCCGCCGGCACGATCACCCAGACAGTCGCCGGCGCGATCACGGCCAAGACCCTGATCGCGCGCGCGCCGGGCAACGTCACGCTCAACGGCTCGAGCAACGATGTCGGCACGATCGCCGGCGCGTCGACCACCGGCACCTTCGCCTATGTCGACAAGACGGCGGTGACCATCGGCAGCCTGACCGACTCCACGGCGGCAACCGTCAGCGGCATCACCACGGTCAACCAGGACATCACCATCCTCGCTGGCAACGGCGGCGCCTCGGGCGGCATCGCGGTCAATCAGGCCCTGAACGCCGGCGGCGCGATCGTGCGCCTGCAGACGGCACCGGGCGACATCACGCAGGGCGCGGCCGGTGTCATCACCGCCGGCGGCCTGCTGCTCAACGCGACGTCGGGCACGGTCGCCCTGACCTCGGCCGCCAGCGCCGTGGGCGCAGTCGCCGGCAAGTCGAGCGGCAGCTTCCGCCTGCTGACGTCGGGCCCGCTGCAGGTCACTTCGCTCGCCGCCGATGCCGACGCCTTGACGACGGCGCGCAGTGGTATCGCCACCGGCAACGCCGACATCGCCATTCAATCCGCCGGCGCGCTGAGCCTGAACCAGGCCCTGAGCGCCGGCAGTGGAACCATTCGCCTGCGCACCACGTCAGGCGGCATCAGTCAGGCGGCAGCCGGTGCAATCACGGCGCAAGCGCTGCTGATCGACTCGGTGGGCGCCGTCGCGCTGGCGACGGCCACGACGAACAACGTATCGACTCTGGCGGGCCGGTCGATCACCGGCAGCTTCGCCTACGCCGACGCCAGCGGGCTGACGCTCGGCACGGTCTCCGTGGACGCGGTGCTGCCGACCGGGCCGTTGAGCGGGATCTCGGCCGTGGGCGGCATCACGATCAACACGGATGTCGGTGGTGGCAGCGCCGGGCTGGCCATCACCCAGGCGCTCGACGCCGGCGGCCAGACGCTGCGCCTCGTGACCGCCGGCGACATCACCCAGACGGCGTCGGGCGCGATCACGGCGGCCAATCTGCAGGTGGTCTCGAGTGCCGGCTCGGTCGATCTCACGACGGCGGCCAGCAACAGCGTCGGCGTCATCGCCGGCTCGGCCAGGGGCGGCTTCGCCTACACGGACGGCCTGTCCTCGGCGCTGAGCGTCGGCACCGTCACGACGGTCGGCGTGGCCTCGACGACCGGCGACGTGACCATCAAGGCGGGCAACGGTACGCTCTCCATCGACAGCGCGGTCAGCGCCACGGCCGCGGGCGGCGACGTCACGCTTCAGGGCAAGGGAGCCGTCACGCTGAACGCAGCGGTGGCGGCCAATGGCACGGTGAGCCTGGTCTCGGTCGGCGCGGCAGTGATCGAGAACAGCGGCGGCACCATCACGTCAGGGCTGCTCGAGGCGCGCGCGGCGACCAACGTCGATATCGCGCAGGCGACCAACGCGGTGAACGGCTTCGCGGCTCAGGCGGCCAGCGGCTTCGTCGCCTTCGCCAACAGCGGCGCAGTGCAACTGCAGCAGGTCGGCGCGACGTCGGGCGTCACCGCGGGCGGTGCGGTGGTCATCGCCACCAGCAGCGGCAATATCACCCAGACGTCGGCGGGCATCGTCACAACGGGTGCCGGCCTGCTGCTGCAGGCGGCCAGCGGCTCGATCGTGCTCGATCAGTCGAACGCGATCAGCGGCAATATCGCGGTCACCAATACGCTGAACGGCGACATCACGCTGCGCAATGGCGGTGCCATCAACGTCGGGGCCGTCGGGCCGGTTGCCACCCTGGGCGCGCTGGCCTCCGGCGCGGGCATCACCTCGGCCACGACGCATTTCGTCGCGCTGCGCTCCGACAGCGGCGCGATCACACAGGGCA
>CAYNOF010000312.1:0-2152 GCA_964398335.1 uncultured Rhizobiaceae bacterium | reverse complement strand
CGCCAACCTCACCATGGCGGCCGAGCTGTTCGGCGAAAGCTACATCGATCTGCCGTACTGGACCCTGACCTACGAATTGGTGTTCTACGGGCTCATGGCGTGCGTGCTGGCCTTGGGCCTGTTGCGCCGCATCGAATGGGTCGGCCTGCTGGCGATCGCCATCGGCCTCGCATTCCTGGCGTTCGTCGACGTGAAGCTGCATCGCCGCACATCGATCATGCTGCTGGTCGGCTACAGCAATTTCTTCCTGATCGGGATGTGCCTGTATCGCATCCATATGCGGGAGGCGCGGCCGATCACCTGGATCGCCCTCGTGATCGCCCTCGCCGTGACCACGCTGGGCGGCGGCGAGCGCGCCTTCTACGCCTCGGGCACGCTCTACTTCATCCTGACCCTGTGCTTTGCCGCGCTGGTCTGGTTCATGACCGAACCGCAGGGCAGCCGCTTCGCCGTGCCGCCGCTGGTCTTCCTCGGCCGCATCTCCTATCCGCTCTATCTCGTGCATGTCGGCCTGGGATTCCCGTTGATCCGCTGGCTGACGTCGAGCGGCTGGGGCACGCTGGCGAGCACCATCGCCGCCTGCCTGCTGTCGATCGGCGCGGCGACGGTGCTGCACTACGTCGTCGAGAATCCCGCCGAGCGCTGGCTGCGCATGCGTCTCGCCCGGCGCCCGGCGCTCGCGGCAGCGACGGAGTCGTCCGCGCTGCCGCCGCTGTACGCGCCCGCCCAGCCCGGTGAGTGACGCGCGCCGGCGCGGTCAGTTCTTCTCCTTCTTGAGCGTGCCGCTGACGACCGTCGTGCGCTTGCCGTCCTCGATGCGCTCGTATTCCAGCGCCAGGTCCTCGCCATTGAGCGTGCGGCGATAGATGGTCATCACCGGATGGCCTTCCTTGGGCACGATCGTGGCATAGATGGTCATCGACTTGTCGAGGACCTGGGCCCAGATCAGCGCCTGGCCGTAGAGCGGATCGCCGGTGCGCTCGGAGCGCCAGACATTGGGATTGGTCGTCGGCAGGAAATGCAGCGACGTGGCGCGCACCTTGTCGGGCCCGGCGGGCCGCGCCAGGAACTCCGTCGACCAGTAGACCAGGAAGCCGGCTTCGGGTGCGGCCTTGATGTCGACCGTGCTCTCGCGCTTGGAGCCGACATCGGCCGGCTTGGCCGAGGCCGTCGTGGTCACCTCGCCCTTGTACTTGCCGTAGAACTTGCCCGGGTCCGCGGCGAGCGCCGCGCCCGCGGCCACGCACAGAATCAGGGCGGCCGACACCGCCGTCATGGTTCGCATCAACATGAGTGCTGTCCCCCTTCGCTTCGATCGATCCGACGGACGTTCATGCGCGTCCGCCCTGCGCCCCGTGCGCAAGCTCTGTGCTGTTCAGCCGAAGCACGGAAGACGGCCGCGACCCGGCTTGCATCCACTGCGGCCATTGCGACAGCCACCGGACGATCGCGAGGCCGTTGTTGAGGCTGCTGAGCGATGCAACGGCCCGTCCGCCGAGCGCCGCCTCGCGCAGCGCGCCGATCATCCGCGCCTTGTCGAACAGGCCCAGCGCATCGACCGGCGAGCTTTCGATCATCGCCTCCAGCCTGGGCAGGTTGCGCGACAGGCCGCGGAAATACACCGCATTGAACGGCGCCTTGCCGCGGCGCTCGAGGATGACGGGCGGCAGGACGGATCGCATGGCGCTCGACAGCAGCGCCTTCTGGCGATGCGGGTCGGGCCGGATCCGCATGCGCGCAGCGAGCGCGAAGCCGACGAGGCGCGGGTCGCGGAAGGGATGCGCGACGTGCAGGCCGTGCCGCGCGGCGAGCGCGCCGCGCGTCCAGTCGCCGGCGGTGTAGCGCAGTCGCGCCAACGCCTCCGACTGCACCACGGTCGTCGCCGCGCGATGGTCCTGCCTGACGTGCTGCGCGCGGCGCTCGCGCAACCCCACCTCGCGCGCGAAGCCGGGCAGGACCCACGGTGCGTCGGCATGACCGCCGTTCAGGCCCATCCGTGCCCAGGCGGGCATCAGCGGCGCCACGCTGAAGGCGCGCAGGAAGCGCCAGCGGCTGGTGTTGGTCGCCCGCGCCCAGCGCGCGGCTTCGGACAGAGCGAGCGACAGGCGTCCGGCGCGCAGCAGGTCGGCGATGTAGAACGGCGCATCGGACA
>CAYNOF010000311.1:0-5384 GCA_964398335.1 uncultured Rhizobiaceae bacterium | reverse complement strand
CGGCACCACGCCGGCAGATCCTCGTCGACCGAAATCTCGGTCGAGCGGATCTCGAGGAGCTGCCCGCGCGCCATCGGATCGATGTGCTTGCGGATCAGCAGCAGCAGGCCGTTGCCGCAGTCGAGATCGCCGCCGTCGAAGCTGACATCGGGCTCGAAGGGATGCTTGTCGACGGGTTTCATGGCTCGCCTCCATGCGTCTGGGGACCGGCCGGCTGGGCGCCGTAAAGCTGCTCGAATGCCGCCTGGCCGAAGCGGTCGGTCGGTACGTCGATCACCACGCGGCCATGCGACAGGCCGACGACGCGATCGGCGTAGGCGCGCGCGAAATGCACCTGATGCAGGCTGCAGACCACGCCGACGCCGTCGCTGCGCGCGATCGCCTGCAGCAGATCGAGGACGCCGGCACCCGCGCTCGGGTCGAGGCTGGCCACCGGCTCGTCGGCGACGATCAGGCTCGGCCGCTGCGCCAGCGCCCGCGCGATCGCGACGCGCTGCTGCTGGCCGCCGGACAAGGTATCGGCGCGCTGCAGCGCCTGCCCGAGCAGGCCGACGCGGTCGAGGCATTCGAGGGCGAACAGGCGATCGGTGCGGTCGAACCGGCGCATCCAGCCGCGCCAGGCCGGAACATGGCCCAGCCGTCCCGCCAGCACGTTGTCGAAGGCCGACAGCCGGTTCACGAGATTGAACTGCTGGAACACGACCGCGATATGCCGCCGGGAGCGGCCGCGCAGGGCAGCGACATCGTCGTCGTCGACGCGGATGGTGCCTTTGTCGGGCGCAAGCAGGCCGGTCAGGCAGCGGAACAGCGTGGTCTTGCCGGCGCCGCTCGGCCCGAGCACCGCGACGAACTCGCGCTCGTGCACGGCGAAGCTCACGTCCTCGATCGCGACGCGACCGTTGAACGCCTTGCTCACGCCGGCGGCGACGAGCCGTGCGACGCCGGCGGCTTGCGGCACGGCGCGCAGCGAACCGCTCACGGTCAGACCAGCCGCTTGCGCAGCCAGCCGGAGAGCTGGTCGAGCAGCGTCACGACGATCAGGATCACCGCGATGATCGTGAACAGGCGCGAGAAGTCGAGCAGGTCCATGCTGTTCTTGAGCTCCTGCCCGATGCCGCCGGCGCCGACCACGCCCAGCACGGTGGAAGCCCGCACGTTGAACTCCCACCAGAACAGCGTCGTCGACAGCAGCACCGGCAGGACGTCGGGCACCAGGGCATAGGCGATGGCCGTGAAGCGGCCGGCGCCGGTCGTGCGCACGGCCTCCAGCGGGCCGAGATTGGCGTTCTCGACGTGATCGGCGAAGAGTTTCGCGGCGCTGCCCCAGGTATGCAGGGCGATCCCCAGCACGCCGGCGAACGGCCCCAGTCCGACGGCGGCCACGAACAGCAGCGCAAAGACGAACGAGTCGATGCCGCGCAGGGCGTTGAGGAACCAGCGCGCGGGATAATACAGGCTGGGCCACGGCGTGATGTTGCGGCTGGCCAGGATCGCCATGGGAATCGCCAGCAACGTCGCGGCGGTGGTGCCGATGGCGGCCATCGCCACGGTCTCGGCGGTGCGCTGGATGAAGAGCGGCACCTCGTCGAGCTTCGGTGGCCACGCGGTGGCGAGCCAGTGGCCAAGCTTCGGCAGCCCGCTCGCGAGCTTCTCCAGGTCGATGCCGGCGAGATCCCACGACACCGCATAGAATGCGAGAATCACCGCGCAGACAAACCAGAAGCGGACACGCCGGGCCGTGAAGCCGCGGCGCGCCGCTTCCATGTCATCGAGCGCATGCTGCGCCCGGCTCGCCATGGTCAGGTCCTGGCCTTGATCTTGCCGACCGCGATGCCGGCCTTCTCGATGGTCTCGTAGGCGGCATGGGTTGCCGGCACGAATCCGGTATAGCGCGGCGGCAGCAGCGTCTTGGCCTGCTCGACGGTGATGGCGGCGAGGATCTTCTGCGCCGCGGCACCGAGATCCTTGGTGGCGCTGGCGGGCACCGCGATGGCGTCGTTGGGCAAGGGTGCGGAGGTCCAGATCACCTTGTTGGAGTCCTCCTTGACCTTGCCGCTGGCGATCATGGCGTTGCGGTTGCGGTCGAAATCGGTCGCCATGTCGACCTGGCCCGAGCTCACGGCGATCTCGTTGGCCGCGTGCGTCGCGCCCTCGCTGTATTTCCAGAAGGTCTTCGGATCGATCTTCCAGACCTCCTTGGCGTAGAAGGTCGGCACCAGCCATCCCGAGGTCGAGCCGACATCGGCGAAGGAGATCGACTTGCCCCTGGTGTCGTCGGGGAACTTCGCCACCTGCAGATCCGGCCGGGCGATGATGATGCCGTAGTAGATCGGCTTGTCGTCGTACTTCACCGTCGCGACCGCCTGGCAGTTGGTCGCCGCGTTGGCGATGATGTAGCCCCAGGGGCCCATCCAGGCGAGGTCGAGCTGGCCCGATCCCATGGCCACCGCCATGCCCGCCCAGTCGGTCGTGGCGACGAGATCGAAGTCGACGCCGAGCTCCTTCGCCAGATGGGCGAACAGCGGCATGTAGGCCTTCTTCGTGTCGTCGGGGTTGGGCAGCAGCGGGCCGACCCCGAAATGCAGTTTCTTGCGGCTCTGCGCCAGGGTCGGCGTGAGGATCGACGCGGCGGCGAGGCCGGCCGATCCGGCGATGAAGCGCCGGCGATGTCGGTTCATGGCTAGTAGCTCACGCTCGGGCAGGCTTCGCCCATGAACTCCACCAGCTTCGCGCCGCCGACCACCGCCGCGCCGGCGACCAGGTTGTTCTCGTCGAGCTTGCGCTTCTTGAAGCAGGGCGAGCACACGTAGATCTCGCCGCCGGCCTCGACGAAGCTCTTCATCAGGTCCTTGAGTGGCGCGAAGCCCTCCTCGTGGATGTCGTCGGCATAGCCCTTCTGCGACAGGCGCGTACCCTCGATCGACAGGAACACGAGCGTCTTCTTGTCGGACGCGACGGCGGCGTTGGCGACGACGAAGGCGACGGTGGCCTTGTCGGTGTCGTTCTTCGCCTGGGTCAGGCTGACCACGAATTTCCCTGGCATTGTCCTCTCCCTCTTCTCAAACGGCTGTCATGAAGGCTTGCGGCGGCGGATCGCTCAGCTCCAGTCGGTGCGCGATCGAATCCAGAAGCTGCTGGTCGCGGGGTCGTGGCCGAGCAATTCGTTGCGGGTCAGCCGACACCAGGCCGGCAGGTCGAGCGGCGCGCCGAGATCGAGCGCGATGACCTTCAGCACGCCGCCGGGCATCGCCCGCAGGCGCTTGCGCAGATCGAGCACGAGCGTGCCGCACCCGAGGTCCCCGGCATCCCACTCGGCATCGGCAGCGATGGTCTCGCGCACGCAGCCCCTCACACGCGAGCGCGCAGCCGACCGCCGGGCCAACCGCACGCATCGAAACGTCAACGACGTTGGAAGATCAGCGAACGCTCATCAGGAGATACGCCTCGCCGCCCAGGGGCGAACATGGCTCACACGGAGCACGGCGCGCTGATGATGTCGCACAGCGCGAGACACTAGGCGCCGCGCGCAGCACGGTCAATACGCGGCTGCCCTCGGCGCCGCGGTCCGGTCAGACGCGATAGTAGTCGCGATACCAGCGGACGAAGGAGTCGACGCCGGCCTCGATCGGCGTGGCGGGCCGGAAGCCGATCAGCGCCTCGAGCAATTCGGTCGACGCCTCGGTGCGCAGCACGTCGCCCGGCTGCATGTCCATGTAGTTCCGCTGGGCCTTGCGGCCGAGCGCGGTCTCGATCGCCTCGACGAAGCGCATCAGGCTCACCGGATGGCCGCCGCCGATGTTGACGATGCGGTAGGGCGCGACCGGGCTCGCCGAATCGGTCGCTACCAGCGGCGCGGCGCCGCGTACCGGCACCGTCTCGCACAGCCGCACGATGCTTTCGACCAGATCGTCGATATAGGTGAAGTCGCGCTCCATGCGGCCGTGGTTGTAGATGTCGATCGGCCGGCCGGCGAGGATGTTCTCGACGAACTTGAACAGCGCCATGTCGGGACGACCCCACGGGCCGTAGGCGGTGAAGAAGCGGAAGATGGTGGTCGGGATGTCCCAGAGATGGGCATAGGAATGCGCCATCGTCTCCATCGCCTTCTTGGTCGCGGCATAGATGGTCAGCGGATGGTCGGACGGGCCGGTCTCGGTCAGTGGGAATGTGGCGCTGGCGCCATAGGCCGAGCTGGTCGAGGCCATCACCAGGTGGCGCGGCCGGTGCTCGCGGCAGAGCTCGATGAGGTTGAAGCTGCCGACGACGTTGGAGTCGATATAGGCGCGCGGGTTCTCGATGCTGTAGCGCACGCCGGCCTGGGCGGCGAGATGGACCACCAGCTCCGGCGCCGCGTCGCGGAAGATGCCGGCGAGGCTCGCCGCATCCTCGAGCATGCAGCGATGGGCGTGGAAGGCGTTGTGCTGCTCGAGCAGCGCAACGCGCGCTTCCTTCAGGCGCACGTCGTAGTACGGCGTCATGCCGTCGATGCCGATCACCTCGTGGCCGTCGGCGATCAGGCGCCTGGCCAGATGGAAGCCGATGAAGCCGGCGGTTCCCGTCACCAGGCAGCGCATCGTCTCAGGCCTTGACGATATGCGGGCCGACGAGGCCGTGCCGCGCGCACACGTTGCGGGTGTCGATCACCAGGCGCGAAGAGCGTACCACGGCGCGGTAATCGACCGCGTCGTGGTCGGTGCTGATCACCGTGGCATCGATCGTGGCGAGCAGCTCTTGGCCGAGCGCGACCGAACGGCGGCCGGCGAATTCGGGATGCTCGCGGGTGGCGCCGATCTCGGCCACCAGGGGATCGTGGAACAGCACCTCGGCGCCCTGCTTTTCCAGCAGCTCCATGATGCGGAAGGACGGGCTCTCGCGCGTGTCGTCGACGTTCTTCTTGTAGGCCACGCCCAGCACCAGGATCCGCGCGCCTTTGGGCGCGCGGCCGGCCTGCTCGTTCATCGCCTCGATGGTGCGCGCCACGACGCGCTGCGGCATCGCGGTGTTGATCTCGCCCGCCAGCTCGACGAAGCGCGTGGCGACGCCGAACTCGCGCGCCTTCCAGGTGAGGTAGAACGGATCGATCGGGATGCAGTGCCCGCCCAGGCCGGGGCCGGGATAGAACGGCATGAAGCCGAACGGCTTGGTCTTGGCGGCCTCGATGACCTCCCAGACGTCGATACCCATCGCCTCGAACACGACCTTGAGCTCGTTGACCAGCGCGATGTTGACCGAGCGGAAGATGTTCTCGGTCAGCTTCACCGCCTCGGCGGTGTCGAGCGAGGACACCGCCACGGTCCGCGGCACGATCTGGTCATAGAGCGCCTGCGCCAGCAGCAGCGCCTCGGGGCCGTCGCCGCCGACGACCTTGGGGAGGTCGGCCGTCG
>CAYNOF010000310.1:0-6502 GCA_964398335.1 uncultured Rhizobiaceae bacterium | reverse complement strand
GAGAATCACCGGATGGTCGTAGCCGTCGACGGTCATCTCGTTGTGCCATGTGCCGCGCGGCAGCTTGGCGATCTCCGCCATCACGGCCTCGCGCGAACGCGCGCAGATGTGCTCGGCAAGCGGATCGAGCGTATCGATGCCGAACTCGTCCATCATCTCGACCAGACGCTTCGCGCCGACATCATTGCAGGCGGCGAGCGAATAGGTGTCGCCCTCGGTGTCGATCGGCAGCCGCGTGTTGGACCGGATCATCGTCATCAGCGTCTCGTTGACGACGCCCTGGTCGATGAGCTTGAGCATCGGAATGTAAAGGCCTTCCATGAACACGTCGGTCGCGTCCGGCCCGAAGCCGATGCCGCCGATGTCCATCAGGTGGCTGGTGCACGAGAACAGCGCCACCAGCCGGCCGTTCTTGAAGCACGGCGTGGTCAGCACGAAATCGTTGGTGTGGCCGGTGCCCATCCACGGGTCGTTGGTGATGTAGATGTCGCCGGCCTTCATGGTCTCGACCGGGAAGTGCCGGATGAAGTGCTTCACCGACTCGGCCATCGAATTCACGTGGCCCGGCGTGCCGGTGACCGCCTGGGCCAGCATGCGGCCCTTGAGGTCGAACACGCCGGCCGACAGGTCACCGGCCTCGCGCACGATCGAGCTGAACGCCGTGCGCATCAGGGTCTGGGCCTGCTCCTCGACCACCGCGATCAGGCGGTTCCACATGATCTGCAGGTCGATCTGCCCAAGGCTGTTGGACGCCATAGTCTGCCAACTCTCCACGATACGGGGCCCACGCAAGCTCCGTGCCGCGGAACTTAGGCTGTCGTGGCGCGGGCCGCCAGTGTGGTCGTGCGGATGGCGGCCAGGAACGCCAGCGTCGCCACCACCGCCGCCATGCCGAACACCACCGTGACCGACCGAATGGCGGCAGCCGGTGTGCTCGCCGCGGCGAAACCGGCGAGATTGGCGACCAGTCCGGCCACCGCGGCGCCGATCGCGAAGCCGGCGTTCTGGATCGTCGGCAGCAGGGCCGAGGCGCGGTCGCGCTCCTCCTGCGAGGCCGCCACCATCACCGTCTGGCTGAGGAAGCCCCAGGTGGCGCCGAAGCCCGACCCGACGGCGATCTGCGCGAGGATGAGAAGCGGCAGGAGGTCGAGGCGAAAGGCGACCAGCGTGCCGATCATGCCCAATGCGACCAGCGCCGGGCCGGTCCGGATCAGGACGCGGCGAAACTCGATCGAGCGCACGTTGGCGACCGGCATGGCGACCCCGCTCCACGACAGCGCCATGATCACCCCGACGGCGCCGGCGAGGATCGGCCCGTAGCCCCAGGCCCTCTGCAGCACCAGCACGAGATAGACCGCCGAGGCCGCCTGGGCCATCGGCATCAGCAGGATCACCCAGAGGCCGCTGCCCAGGGGCGTCGCGAGCGAGAAAGCGTCGGGCGGCATCAGCCGCGTACGGCCGCGCCGGTCGAGCAGCACGGCACCGGCGAGCGTCAGCACAGCGATGACCAGCAGGATCGCCTTGATGCGCGGGTCGCGCGCGATGCTGGCCAGCGACACCATCAGGATGCCGCCGCCGATGATCGCCAGGCGCAGCGCCGGGATCGACAGGCGCGCGGAATCGGTCGCCTCGCGCGGCACGATCCACAGCACCAGGCTGATGAACAACACCGCCATCGGCACATTGACGAGGAACGCCGCGCGCCACGACACCAGCTCGGTCAGCACACCGGCGCCCAGCGGTCCGCCGAAAGCGGCCAGGGCCCAGATGACCGCTTCGATGCCGAACACCTTCGGCACCAGGCGCAGCGGAAACATCTCGATCGTCAGCACCGAGCACAGCGCGGCGATAACGCCCTGGCCGATGCCCTGCAGCAGCCGTCCGACCAGCAGCTCGGGCATGCTCGACGCGGCAGCGGCGACCACCGAGCCGACGAGGAAGATCGCCGCGGCCGCCGACAGCGCCAGCCGCGCGCCGAAGCGGCGCTTGAGCAGCGCCGCGCAGGCGCCGCTCATGATCGCGAACACCAGATAGACCGTCAGCGACCAGGAGATCAGCGCCACGCCGTCGAGCTCGACCACCGCCGTGGGCAGCGCCGTCGTCACCAGGAAGCCGTTGAAGGCGAACAACGCGATGCCCAGGCACAGCGTCGCCGTCGCCGCCGCGTAAGGCGGCCGCAGGACCTCGACCCAGCGGCCCGATTCATCGACGGTCACGACGCACCTGCCCGAAAAAGAGGCGTCTTGGTAGCGCCGGACAATTTAGAAAGCAATAGATTGTTTAATTATCGCCTGCTAATGTTCAGGCGATGGATCGCACCGCCGACCGCCTGCTCCACGCCTTGAAAGCCACCGGCGCGCAGACCGCCGCGACCCTGGCCAGGCGGTTGGGCATCACCGCCACGGCCGTACGCCAGATACTGGCGAAGCACGCCGAAGAAGGTCTGGTCGCCTTCGAGGATCGCCGCGTGTCGGTCGGGCGGCCCAAGCGGCATTGGCTGCTGAGCGACAAGGGCCATGGCCGCTTTCCCGACAGCCACGCCGGCCTGACGCTCGAGCTGATCACCGCGAGCGAAGCGGTGTTCGGCGCCGACGGTCTCGAACGCCTGATCGCGCACCGCGAATCCTCGACCCTGGCAGGCTATCGCGCGCGTCTCGCCGGCGCGCGATCGCTCGGCGAACGCGTGCGGCGATTGGCGAGGATGCGCAGCGCCGAGGGCTACATGGCCGAGGCGCGGCGCGATGGCGACGGCATGCTGCTGATCGAGAACCATTGCCCGATCTGCGCCGCCGCGAAACACTGCCAGTCGCTCTGCCGCTCGGAGCTGCAGGTGTTCCGGGCGGCGCTCGGCGACGACGTCACCGTCGAGCGCCTCGAGCACATCGTCGCCGGCGCGCGGCGCTGCGCCTATCGCATCAGGCCCGTCGCCGCTCCAAGGTGATGCCGCCGGCATTGTCGAGCCAGGCGTCGAAGATCGCCGAGACGAAGGTCGAGGTCTCGTCCTCGGCGATGATCGCCGGTCCTGACACCACGCCGCCGGGCTTCAGATCGCCGCGCCAGTACACCGGCACGTCGACGCGCTTCGACAGGCGCGCGTCGTAGAAGGCACGGCTGCCGATCGGCTTCGGACCGCTGGTGCGCGACGGATCCGCAACGGCGGCCGGCTGCGTCGCCTCGGTCGAGACGGTCACCGACCAGCTCAGCACCTCGATGACAGCGTTGGGGATGAAGCGCTCGAAGAGCTGCGCGTACTCCTTCTCGTAGGCGCTGCGCATCGAGGCGGCATCGGCCTCGGTCAGCGGCCGATTGGGCAGCGGCACGACGATCTCGTGGCCCTGGCCGAGGTAGCGCATGTAGGCGACGCGGGTCTCGAACACCGGACGGCCGGCGGCGCCGGGGGCCACCAGCGCCTGCGCCTCGGCGCTCATCGCCTCGATCACCGCGTTGGCCGCGGCGGGATCGAAGCGGTCGAGCCGCATGTAGCGGCTGCGCACCAGCTCGTAGGCCACCGGCGCGCGCAGAAAGCCGACAGCGGAGCCGACGCCGGCATTGGCCGGCACGACGACGCGCGCGATGCCCAGCTTCTCGGCCAGGCGCGAGGCGTGCAGCGGTGCCGCGCCGCCGAAGGCGATCAGGGTGTGCTCGCCGATCACCGCGCCGCGCTCGACGGCATGCACGCGCGCGGCGTTGGCCATGTTCTCGTCGACGATCTCGCCCACGCCGTAGGCCGCGGTCTCGCTGCCCAGCGACAGCGGCTGGCCCACCGCGCGATCGATCGCGCCGCGCGCTGCCTCGACGTCGAGGGCGATGGTGCCGCCGGCGAAGCGCGCCGGATCGATCTTGCCCAGCACGACGTCGGAGTCGGTGACCGTCGGCATCGTGCCGCCGCGGCCGTAGCTCGCCGGACCGGGCTCGGAGCCGGCGCTGTCGGGGCCGACGGTGATGCGGCGCAACTCGTCGACGCGCGCGATCGAGCCGCCGCCGGCGCCGATCTCGACCATCTCGATCACCGGCACGCGCACCGGCAGGCCGCTGCCCTTCAGGAATCGCGCCGCGCGGTCGACCTCGAAGCTGCGCGACTTGAACGGCGTGTAGTCCTGGATCAGGCAGATCTTGGCCGTCGTGCCGCCCATGTCGAAGGACAGCACCTTGCGCTCGCCGCGCTCGGCCGCGACGTTGGCGGCGAGGATCGCGCCGCCGGCCGGGCCCGATTCGACGAGGCGGATCGGGAAGCGCCGCGCCGTCTCCAGCGCCGTGAGCCCGCCGCCCGAGGTCATCAGGTAGACCATCCCCTTGAAGCCGCGGCTCTCGAAGCCGTCGCGCAGGCGCGCGAGATAGCCCGCCATCAGCGGCTGGATGTAGGCATTGGCGATGGTCGTCGAGGTACGGTCGTACTCGCGCACCTCGGGGCACACCTCGCTGCTGAGCGTCACCGACAGCATCGGCAGCATCTCGCGCAGGATGTCGCGCGTGCGCCGCTCATGTGCCTCGTTGGCGTAGGAATGCAGGTAGGCGATCGCGACAGACTCGACGCCGGCTTGCGTGAGCTTCGGCGCCAGCGCGCGCACCGCGCTCTCGTCGAGCGGCAGGCGCACGGCGCCGTGCACGTCGACGCGCTCGGGCACCGTGAAGCGCAGGGCGCGCGGCACGAGCTGGCGCGGCTTCTCGATGAAGACGTCGTACTGGTCGTAGCGGCTCTCGTAGGCGATCTCGAGCGTGTCGCGGAAGCCTTCGGTGGCGATCAGCGCCGTCTTCGCGCCCTTGCGCTCGATGACGGCATTGGTGGCGAGCGTCGTGCCGTGGATGAACACGTCGATGTCGGCGAAGCCGATGCCGGCGTCGGCGAGGATGGCCTGCGTGCCCTCGAGCACGCCTTCCTCCGGCGCGCGCGGGGTGGTCAGCACCTTGCGCGTGAAGCGCTTGCCGCCCTGCCCCGCCTCGCCGATTTCCAGGACCATGTCGGTGAACGTGCCGCCGATATCGACGGCCAGACGCGTGGATGGCGTCACCCCAGAACCCCTTTTTGCGCTACGCGTGTCAGGCCGGCGACACTAGTGACGTCCGCCGACCGCGGCAACCCGGGCGAGCCCTCCCGCCGTCGTGAGCCAGATTGACTGGCGGATGAAACGAAGCCGCCGTTCGATCCGGGTCCTTCGCGATCCTGAGGATATTGGACATGGCGCGCGCCCTGCTCATCGCTGTCGTTTCCGCCGCGATGCTTTGTGCCTGCACGCAATACAACAACGGGTCCGACTACGGCCGCGGATCGGGCTACCGGCATGCCGGAGGCCTTGGGCCCTCGTTCTCGTCGCGCATTCTCCCCTGACGCCGGCGTCGCCGCCGGCAATTGCGGCAACCGCAAGGCAGCTCGGCGGTCCCGTTACAATTCGCCCCCGAATATCCGCGATTTGGGCCAGCGGCTGACGCGGTCCGCCACCATTTTCTACTGGCGGGGCACCGTGCGTGCCTGTCGAGACTGCGAAGGAGGATGCAATGATCCGTGCTCTTGTGATCGCTGCCGGTGCCGCGACGGTCCTCGGCGCCTGCACCGTGTCGAACGATCCGTATTACGATCGCGGCACCTACTACAATCCGCCGGGCTGGGTCGACCGCGACCGCAACGGCGTCGATGACCGGGCCCAGCGCGATCGCTCCTATTCGGGCTACCAGGGCGGCTACTACGACCGCTGGGGCAACTGGCACAGCTACCGCTGACCGGAAGGGCGCCGTTCACGGCGCCCGTTCTCTTTGTCAGCCCCGCGCCTCGTCGTAGCTGCGCAACGAGTGGATCGCGGACCACAGGATGGTCGCCAACTGCACGCCGAAGCCCGCCGCCGCCGTCCAGATCGCCGCCTCCACGCCGTAGGTGCTGCCGATGACGCCGCCCAGGAAGGCGCCGAGAAATCGCGAGCCGTACTGGATCAGGAACTGGATCGCGATCACCTGGCCGAGGATCGCGGGCGGCGTCACCGTCTGGCGCAAGGTCGTCTGCCCCACGGTCCAGTACATCGGCCCCAGCCCGAGCAGGAACATCGCCGCCGCAGCCTGCACCACGCCGCCGCCGAACAACGGCGTCACGATCAGCACGCCCAGCACCGAGATCGCCGGGCCGCTGGCGATGAACAGGCCGGCCGGCATGCGGAGCCCCACTGGACCCGCGGTCAGCGCCGCAACGATCATGCCCGTGCCATTGGCGGCCAGCATGACGCCGATCGCCGCCGTGGAGAGGCCGAGCGAATGGCTGGCGTAGAGCACCAGCACGGTCACGAGGATCGACCAGCTCATCGCCCAGCCCATGGCGGTGATCGCGATCGGCCGCAGGTGGCGGTTGCCGGCGACGAAGGACAGACCGGCGCCGAGCTCACGCCAGCGCGGCAGCCGTTTGCTGCCGGCCACGACCACGACACGCGCCCGGCTCACCAGCCTTGCCGCCATCGCCGAGAGCGCACCCGAGATCAGCAAGGCCGCGACCGGCGTGACGAGCGACAGCAGCAGGCCGGCG
>CAYNOF010000309.1:0-1814 GCA_964398335.1 uncultured Rhizobiaceae bacterium | reverse complement strand
ATCGAGATGGGCATCAAGGAGGCCGTCGACCGCGCCGGCGCCAAGCGCGCCTTCGTCGTCTGCTCGCCCTCGATCAACAATCGCACGACGACGGTGAAGCGCATCGAGGCAGCGCTCGGGCCGCTCTATGCCGGCGTGTTCGACGGCAACGAGAAGGACTCGACCTATGCCTCCGTCGTCGCGGCCAAGCAGGCGGCGGTCGCAGCGGGCGCTGATCTTCTGATCGCGGTGGGCGGCGGCAGCGTGATCGTGGCGACGCGCGCGGTGGCGATCTTCATGGCCGAGGCGGGCGATCCCTTCAAGCTCATGACCCAGTATCCCGAGGGCAAGCCGGCCTACAGCCCGCGCCTGATGGCGCCCAAGCCGCCGATCGTCAACATCCCGACGACGCCGACCAGCGCCATGAACCGCGCCGGCACCGGCCTGAAGAATCCCGATCTCGATCACCGCATGGAGTACTTCGATCCCAAGACGCGGCCGCAGGCGCTCTTCATCGACGAGGAGGTTCTGCTGGGCACACCGCATGATGTCATGCGCTCGACGGGCACGACGGTGTTCGCCGGCCTGGTCGCCGCGATGGCGCAGGTCGAGATGAACCCGCTGGCCGAGGCCGACGAGCGCCAGGCCTTCCACCTCGCCTTCCACGCCTATCCCAGGCTCGCCGAGCAGCCCGCCACCGCCGCGCCGCGCATCGAGCTGTGCATCGCCGCCTTCCTGCAGAACCGGTCCGAGGATGACGGGCTGCGCCGCTTCCGCGGCGGCACCTTCTCCGGCAACTACGCGGTCTCGACGTCGCTGCACGTGCACTACCCGCATGTCGGCCAGGGCGAGTCGACCTGCGTGCTGCAGGCTTCGCGCATCCGTCTCGCCGACTCGATTCCGCTGCCGCCGGCGCGCAAGGTCGCGCAGGCCGTGGGCGTGTGGCGCGAGGGCATGGACGGCAGGCAGGCCGCGCTCGCCGTCGCCGACTGGCTGGAGAGCACCTACACGCGCATGGGCATGCCGACCAACCTGCGCCAGCTCGAGATTCCGCGCGAGGATCTCAAGAACATCGCCGCCGAGACGGTGAAGAACTTCAACGCCAATGCCGGCATGCGCTCGGCGGACGAGCAGATCGCCGATGCGCTGCGTCTGCTGGAAGCCGCCTACTAGGCTTCGCGCACGCCGGCGCGGCGGCGCATGATCTGGTCGAAGGCCTCGCCGATCACGCTCGCCGGCGGCGCCAGGCCCGTGAACAGGTGGAAGGCGTCGCAGGCCTGGAAGACGCAGAGCTCGCGGCCGGTCATCACGCGGCAGCCACGCTCGCGCGCCGCCAGCAAGAGCGGCGTCCACAGCGGCGTGTAGACCACGTCGGCCACCCACATCGCGGGTCGCAGCGCCGCGACCGGCACGGCGCAGCCGGTGTCGGGCAGCATGCCGACCGGCGTGCCGTTGATCACGCCCGCCGCGCCATCGAGCGCCTTCTCGACCGAGCTCGCGACGATCGCCGTTGCGCGCCCGGCGAGCGCCGACACCAGCGCCTCGGCCTTGGCCTTGTCGCGATCGACGATGCGGATCTCCGGCGCCTTCATCCCGGCGAGCGCGAAGCCGATCGCGCGGCCCACGCCGCCGGCGCCGACGAGCGCCACCGGACCGCCGAGCTCATCACCGATCACCTCGCGCAAGGCGCGGGCGAATCCGGTGGAATCGGTATTGTGGCCGGTGAGCCTGTGGTCGCGGCCGACCACCACGGTATTCACCGCGCCGAGCTCGGCGATGCCCGGCGCCAGCGCGTCGAGCAGCGGCACCACCGCCTCCTTGTAGGGAAAGGTGAC
>CAYNOF010000308.1:0-6274 GCA_964398335.1 uncultured Rhizobiaceae bacterium | reverse complement strand
TCGAGATCGGCGGCGACCTGCCGCTGAACCTGCATGGCGGGCTGTTGTCCTTCGGCCATTGCGGCGTCGGCGGCGGCATGGCGCATCTCGTCGAGGCGCAGCGTCAGTTGAGTGGCCGCGCCGGCGACCGCCAGGCCGGCGCACCGACCACGGCCTATGTGCACGGCGACGGCGGCGTGATGTCCTCGCACGTCGCGATGATCCTGGAACGGGTGTGAGCATGAGCTTCAGCGCCAATCCCCACGCCCAGGCCTTCTGGCAGAACGTCCAGGAGGGCCGCATCGTCTTCTCGCGCTGCTGCGCCGATCAGTGCGGCGCACCGCAATTCCCGCCCAGGGCGCGCTGCGATGCCTGCGATGGCGACCGGCTGGAGCTGCGCCCGGCGACCGGCACCGGCACGATCTTCTCGATCACCGTGGTGCATCGGCCGCCATCCGACGCACTGCGCCAGCACGCGCCCTATGGCATCGCGCTGGTCGACCTCGACGAGGGCTTCCGCATGATGGCGCATGCCGATCCCGATCTGACGATCGGTGCGCGCGTGCGCGCCAGCTTCGTGCCTTTCGGCGATCGCACCGTGCCGCGCTTCGTCGCCGATCAGAAGCCGTAGAGTTTCGTCGGATTGTCGACCAGCACGCGCTTGCGCAGGGCCGCGTCGGGCATCCAGCGGCCGAGGATCTCGAGCGTCTCGCCGGTGCGGAACATCGGCTTGGTGATGTGCGTGTGCGGCCAGTCGGTGCCCCATACCAGCCGATCCGGCCGCGCCGCGATCAGGCCCATGGCGACATCATCGGTGTCGCTCCACTCGTGGTTCTGCAGGCTGTTGCGGTAGGCGCCGGAGATCTTCACCCAGGTGCGGCCGGTCTTCAGCAGGTCGAGCATGACCCGATAGGCGGGATTGGCCACGCCATCGGGCGCCTTGATGTAGGCCATGTGGTCGATCACGACGTCGACCGGCAGCGCCGGCAGGCGCGGCGCGACCTCGACCAGCCGTTCGGGACTGGTGAGCAACTGCACGTGCCAACCCATCGGCGCGATGCGGCTCGCGAGGGTCTCCAGCGCCTCGAAGCCGATGCCGCCGCCCGTGGTGACGTTGAAGCGCAGGCCACGCACGCCGGCCTCGTCGAGTGCCTGCAGTTCGGCGTCGGGCACGTCTGGCGCGCACACGGCGATGCCGCGCAGGCGCTTGGGATGGTCGTGCAGCACCTCGACCATCAGGCTGTTGTCGGTGCCGTGCACGCTGATTTGCACCAGCACGCCATGCGTTAGGCCCAGCCCGTCCAGCATGCGCAGATACTGCGTCTCGGTGGCCGCCGGCGGCGTGTAGCCGCGCGTCGCGACGAAGGGATATTCCTCGCCGTCGCCGATGACATGGGCGTGGCAGCAGCAGGCGCCGAAGGGCACGGGCCAGGCCGGCGCACGCATCTCGGGTCGTGGCGGCGCGCAGACGGGCGCCTGCTCGGTGGCGAGCGGATGGCTGGGCGCGCCGTGGACCATGGATCGTCTCCCCGGGTATGACGGTCATCGCCGTCTTGCCCGGCAGTCAAGCACCTCGGGCGCCGCCCGACAAATCCTCAGCCGTGGCTCGTGCGGAAAATGTACAGGCCCAGCATGGTGAGCGTGCCGCCGATCCATACGATGGCGGCAAACGCCGAGGCGTGGCCGATGAAAGCCAGCGCCAGGCAGACGACCGTGAAGGCGATGTGCATGATCGCGTAGAACACGATGCGGCGGAACACGACATAGCTGTCCTCGTGCTCGCGCAGCTCGCGATCGACCGGAATCGTGGCCATGACTCGATCCTCCGTTGGCCCCTTCGCAGGAACGGGGGCGCGGCGGGGCGGTTCCCCTGCCTGGCCGGATGCCGCGTTCGGCCGGCGCCGGTCACATCTGCGCGCGCCCGCGTTGACGGCGGCCCGCTTCGCGCCCACTTTTGACGCGGCGGGTTCGAGGGAGATCACCCATGCTGCTGTCGCTGCTGTCCAAGAAGGCCAGGATGCCGGCGCCCGATCAGGCGCTGCGCGGTCGCGCGGACTACGTCTTCGAGGTGCCGGATACCCATTTCGTCAACGGCAACCGCATCCGGCCGCCCTTCCCCGCCGGCCTGGAGTCGGCGCTGTTCGGCATGGGCTGCTTCTGGGGCGCCGAGCGCAAGTTCTGGCAGGCGCCCGACGTCTACAGCACCGCCGTGGGCTACGCCGCCGGCTACACGCCGCATCCGACCTACGAGGAGGTCTGCTCCGGCATGACCGGCCACAACGAGGTGGTGAAGGTGTGGTGGGACCCGAAGAAGACCAGCTTCGAGGCCATGCTCAAGGTGTTCTGGGAGAACCACGATCCGACCCAGGGCATGCGCCAGGGCAACGACGTCGGCACGCAGTACCGCTCCGGCATCTATGTCGCGACGCCGGCGCAGCGCGCTGCGGCGGAGGCGTCGAAGACGCTGTTCCAGGCGGCGCTGGGCCAGCGCGGCTTCGGCGCGATCACAACCGAGATCCTCGACGCGCCCGAGTTCTACTATGCCGAGGACTATCACCAGCAGTACCTGGCGAAGGTCCCCAACGGCTATTGCGGACTGGGCGGCACCGGCGTGTCCTGCCCGATCGGCACGGGCGTCACGGCGTAGTTGGGAGCGCCGGCGGTCCCGGTCACAGCGTCACGAGCTGGCTTCCCGCCGGTGTCGCCTCGAGCAGGGTGACGATGCCGGCGATCTCGTGCGGCACGTCCTTGCGCAGCGCGGCGGCGTCGATGTTCTGCGCGCGCAGGCCCATCTCGCAGACGATGAAACGCACGCCCATCTCGACGCAGGCCGAGAGCAACGTCTCGAAATCGCCGACGCCGCGCGCCTTGTAGGCGTTGTCGCGCGTGATGCCGGCGTCGGCGGCGTCGGCGAAGCCGGCGCGGCCGTCCGACGAGGAGGCGGAGCCGACATCGGCCGGCAGGCGATGCCACAGCGGCTCGCCGGTGTTCGCGTGCGTGAGCGCGGCGATCGCCTGCTGGGTGAAGAACAGCGTCGTGGGCCGGCCCACCGCGCGCGACGACGACGCCATCGCCAGTGCGTAGTGCACGCGCTCGTAGTCGCCCGACAGCGCGATGATCGACAGCGCAGGCTGGGAGTCAGCCACAATAGACCTCCTCGTAGCTGGCACGTGCCAGAGGTGCGTTGAGCGACGTGATCTGCGGATGTGCGCCGCACAGCGGGCAGTCGTCGCGCTTCTGGATCTCCAGGCGTTCAACCGAGGCGCCCAGCGCGTCGTAGAGCAGCAGGGTGCCCGACAGCGACTCGCCGACGCCGAGGATCTCCTTCACCACCTCGGTCGCCTGCCAGGCGCCGATCGTGCCGGCCATCGCGCCCAGCACGCCGGCGGCGGCGCAACTCGGCACCGAGTCGGGCGGCGGCGGCTCGGGAAACAGGCAGCGATAGCAGGGATGCGGCGCGCCGAGATACGCCTTCCAGGTCGAAAGCTGTGCCTCGAAGCGCAGGATCGCGGCCGCCACCAGGGTACGGCGCGCGAGGAAGCAGGAATCGGTCAGCAGGTAGCGGGTGGCGAAATTGTCCGAGCCGTCAGCGACGATATCGTAGCCTTGGACCAGCGCCATCGCGTTGTCGGCGGTGAGCCGCTCGGCGATGGTCACCACTTCGCACTCGGGATTGATCTCGGCCAGCGCGCGGCGCGCGCTGTCGACCTTGCGCACGCCGAGATCGGCGGTGCGATGGATCACCTGGCGCTGCAGGTTCGACAGGCTGACCGTGTCGTGATCGATCACGCCCAGGGTGCCGATGCCGGCAGCGCCGAGGTATTGCAGCAGCGGCGCGCCCAGGCCGCCGGCGCCGACCACCAGCACCCTGGCCTGGCGCAACTTCGCCTGCCCGATCCCGCCGATCTCCGGCAGGATGATGTGGCGTGCGTAGCGCTGGAGCTGGGCCTCGGTGAAGTCCATGCCGGCGCTTATAGCACGCCACTCGCGTCCCAAGCGCTCAGCGCTTGACCTTGAAGAACGGCACCTCGTTCATGATCTGGTTGTTCTGCTGCACCAGCGCGCCGAGCTCGGCGCTCTTCTTCATGTAGGTCTGCCAGTCCGGATCGGCCTGCATCGCCGCGCGCTTCTTGGCGCGGTCGGCGGCATCGTCATAGGCCCAGATGTGCACGAAGCTGTTGACCAGCCCGGTCTCGGTGACGGCGTAGAACACCGGCTGGCCGAGATGCTTGGTCTGCGGCGCCTTGCCAAACTCCTCGTAGAGCTTGAGATGGGCGGCGATGGTGCCGGGGCGGCAGACATAGGTGCGCATGTCGAAGATCACGGCGTTCCTCCTGGAGGCATTGAACGAACCGGAGCCTAGCAGCTACTCCCTCTGCCCGCTTGCGAGGAGAGGGGGAGGTAGCGTCCTGTTTTTGAGCGATGGGCGCTTAGCGGATGAACCGATCGAGGCTCCGCCGATCTTGTGCGCGTATGCGGTCCGCTTCCTCTTGCTCGGGCGTCTGCGGCCAAATGCGCCTCAACAGACGCTCCATGAGCGGAATGCCCAGAGCAAGGACGATACCGGCACCGATAGCGGCGAGCGTATAGGTGATCACGGGTCTTCCTTTCCGGTCGACGTGCGCCGTTCTGCCACGATAGCCGCGCGCACTGCATCAAAAGGCGCGCGAATACTTCAAGTATAGCACGACAAAAAACACCGCCGCATGTCGCTGGCGACCGGCGATGACCACACATAGGCGCGTGTTGGAAACGGCTCAGTACCCATCGAACAGCGCGGTCGAGAGGTAGCGTTCGGCGAACGAGGGCACGATCACGATGATGCGCTTGCCCTCGTTCTCCTTCTTGGCGCCGAGCTCGAGTGCCGCGGCGATCGCGGCACCGGAAGAGATGCCCACCGGCAATCCCTCGACCGCGGCGACCTCGCGCGACGTGGCGTAGGCGTTGGCGTTGGCGATGCGGATGATGCCGTCGATCACCCCCTTGTTGAGGATGTCCGGCACGAAGCCGGCGCCGATGCCCTGGATCGGATGCGGGCCGGGCGGGCCGCCCGACAGCACGGCGCTGTCCTCCGGCTCCACCGCATAGACCTTGAGGTTGGGCAGGCGCGGCTTGAGCACCTCGCCGACCCCGGTGATGGTGCCGCCGGTGCCGACGCCCGATACGAAGATGTCGAGCTGGCCGCCGGTGTCCTTCCAGATCTCCTCGGCCGTGGTGCGGCGATGGATCTCCGGGTTGGACGGGTTCTGGAATTGCTGCGGCATGAAGCTGCCGGGAATCGTCTTCAGCAATTCCTCGGCGCGCGCGATGGCGCCCTTCATGCCCTTCTCGCGCGGCGTCAGGTCGAGCTCGGCGCCGAGGAACTTCAGCATCTTGCGCCGCTCGACCGACATCGATTCCGGCATGGTCAGGATCAGGCGGTAGCCCTTGGCCGCGGCGACGAAGGCGAGGCCGATCCCGGTGTTGCCCGAGGTCGGCTCGACCAGCGTGGACTTGCCCGGCGTGATGCGGCCGGCCTTCTCGGCGGCCTCGATCATCGCCAGCCCGATGCGGTCCTTGACCGAGGCCAGCGGGTTGAAGAACTCCAGCTTGGCGACGATGTCGGCCTTCACCCCGCGCTTGGCCGCCAGCTTCGACAGACGGACGAGCGGCGTGGCGCCAATGGTGTCGACGATGCTGTCGTAGATGCGGCCGCGGAATTCGGGCGTGGCAGCCATCGCACTGTCTCCCCTCCAGTTCGTTGACCAGGATTCTACTGTCTTTCCAAGCGAAGCGAGGACTCTTTCCGCGAGGATCCTTCGCGGCGCTCGGGAAGACGGGCCTCGGCGAACGCGACGGCGGCTGTAACGAAAACGGCGGCCCGCGGGCCGCCGTTCATCTTGTGCGTTTGGCCGTCGCTTACGGCTGCGGCGCGTCGGCCGGATCGGCGCGGCGCTGCGAACGCTCGGCGTCACGCTGGTCGCGCTCGGCGCGCAGCTTCTCGGTGATGTCCTCGCCGGTCGCCTGGTCGACGACCTTCATGCTGAGCTTGACCTTGCCGCGGTCGTCGACGCCCAGCACCTTGACCTTCACCTGGTCGCCTTCCTTGACCACGTCGCCGACCTTGGCAACGCGGCGCGGCGCCAGCTCGGAGATGTGCACCAGGCCGTCGCGCGCACCGAGGAAGTTCACGAAGGCGCCGAACTCGACGACCTTCACGACCTTGCCGTTGTAGATCACGCCGACCTCAGGCTCGGCGACGATGCCCTTGATCCAGTCGAGCGCGGCCTGCGCCGACTTGTTGTCGACGGCGGCG
>CAYNOF010000307.1:0-2382 GCA_964398335.1 uncultured Rhizobiaceae bacterium | reverse complement strand
GCGCGCAAGCCCGACTGCCCGGTCTGCGTCGTGCGGGACGTCTGCCTCTACAAGGCCAAGACGACGGTGGCGTGATCAATCCACCCTGATGCCCGCCGACTTCACCAGCTCACCGTAGCGCGGCAGCTCGCGCTTCAGCAGTGCATCGACCTCGGCCGGTGACGGCGGCGTGGTCGGCGGCACGGCGCCGGCGGCGTCGAACTTCTTCAGTACGTCGGCGTCCTTCAAGGCCTCCACCGCCGCGGCGTGGATGCGCGCGATGGCATCCTTCGGCGTCTTCGCCGGCACCAGGATCAGGTACCAGGATTCGACCACCGCGTCGGCGAGGCCGGCTTCGGCGAAGGTCGGCACGTCGGGGACCTCCTTCAGGCGCTGGCTGGCCGCGACGGCCAGCGCGCGCAGGCGGCCGGCGCGGATATGCGCCGTCGCCAGCACCGGCGCCAGCAGCGCGAAATCCAGCCGGCCTTCCAGCAGGTCGGGCACGCCCGGCGGCAGGCCGCGATAGGGCACGGGGGTGACGGCGGCGCCGGTGCGCAGCTTCACCATCTCCATGTTCAGGTGCATCGAGGTGCCGGCGCCGGGATTGAGATAGGTGAGCTTGCCGGGCTCGGCCTTCGCCCTGGCGATCACCTCGGCCATGGTCCTGAACGGCGAGGCGGCGGGCACGACGGCGATCGCCGGCACGTTACAGAGATAGGCCGCGCCGGCGAAATCGCCGATCGGGTCGTACTCGACCTTCTGCAGATGCGGCGTGACGACGTGGCTGACCGTGGCCAGCAGCCAGGTGTGGCCGTCGGCTGGCGCCTTGGCGACGATGTCGGTGGCGATCGCGGCGTTGCCGCCGGGGCGGTTGTCGGCGACCACCGGCTGGCCCAGCAGCGCCGCCATCTTCTCGCCCACCGAGCGGCCGACCACGTCGACGATGCCGCCGGCGGGGAAGGGGATCACGAAGCGCAGCGGCTTCGATGGAAACGCCTGGGCCTCAGCGCCGCGAGACGCGGCAATGGAAGCGGCGCCCGCCAGCACCGCGCGACGGCTGATCATCCTGTCCTCCCCGGTCTATGCCCTGTCTTTGTTCTCGATGAACGTCGCCAGCAGCCGCGCCACCGACACCATGGCGGTGCGGCCGTATTCCAGCAGCTGATCATGCGCCACTGCCTGCGCGCTGTCGCCCAGGCCGGCGGCGTAGTTGACCACGATGTCGATCGCGCCGTAGGGGATGCCGCGTTCGCGCGCCAGCGCGATCTCCGGCATGCCGGTCATGCCGACCACGTCACAGCCGTCGCGCTGCATCTTGCGGATCTCGGCGGCGCTTTCCAGCCGCGGGCCATTGGCACAGCCGTAGCAGCCGCCATCCTCGATGCGGATGCCGGCATTGCGCGCCGAGGTCAGCAGGCGGCGCCGGATGTTCTCGCTGAACGGCCAGGTGAAATCGACGTGGTGCGCCGTGCCGTCGTCGGTGTCGTAGAAGGTGTGGTCGCGGCCCGAGGTGTAGTCGATCACCTGGTCGGGGATCAGCAAGGTGCCCGGCCCCAGATGATCGCGCATGCCGCCGACCGTGGCGATGGCGACGATGCCTTCGACACCGGCGTCGTACAGCGCCTGGATATTGGCGCGATAGTTCACGCGATGCGGCGGGGTCTCGTGGTCGTCGCCGTGACGCAGCAGCACCACGACCGACTTGCCGGCGATGGCGCCGTAGATCAGCGGTGCGGAGGGCCGGCCATAGGGCGTGTCGACATGGACCCGCCGCTCGATCGTCAGCCCGGCGATCGAGGCGGGGCGGGAGCGGGCGATGATGGCGAACATGGCGAACTCCACGCGATTTGCGGCGGCGCCATGCTACGGTGTCCCGCAGGAGGAACGCCATGTTGGAAACCACGATCGCCGGCAGCCTGCCCAAGCCGGTCTGGCTGGCCAAACCGGGCGTGCTGTGGGCGCCCTGGGCTCTGGAAGGCGAGGCGCTCGCGGTCGCCAAGCTCGACGCCACCATGCTGTCGGTGAACGAGCAGGAACGCTGCGGCATCGACATCGTCAGCGACGGCGAGCAGGCGCGGCAGCATTTCGTGCACGGCTTCCTGGTCGGCGTCGAGGGCGTCGACTTCAACAGGAAGAAGCGCATCGGCATCCGCAACAACCGCTACGAGGCGGATTGCCCGACCGTGGTGTCCGAGCTGCGGCGCAGTGGCCCGGTGCACTCCGCCGAAGCCAGGGCAGCGCGCGCGGCGACCAAGAACAAGCTGAAGTTCACCTTGCCCGGGCCGATGACCATCATCGACACGCTGGCCAACGAGCACTATCGCGACAAGGTCGACATGGCGATGGCCTTCGCCCGCCTGCTGAACCAGGAGGTGCGCGAGCTCGAGGCGATCGACGGGATCG
>CAYNOF010000306.1:0-3314 GCA_964398335.1 uncultured Rhizobiaceae bacterium | reverse complement strand
GCCAAGCTCGACGGCGTCGCCGGCGGGCTGCGCAAGGTCGCGGTCGCCGGCAAGGACGGCAAGGCCACGGCGCTCACCGCCAAGAACGTGATCCTCGCCACCGGCGCGCGCGCGCGGCAGCTGCCCGGCATGGAGTCCGATGGCAAGCTGGTGTGGACCTATCGCGAGGCGATGGTGCCGCCGGCGATGCCGAAGTCATTGCTGGTGATCGGCTCGGGCGCGATCGGCATCGAGTTCGCCAGCTTCTATCGCACCTTCGGCGCCGAGGTGACGGTGGTCGAGGTGATGGATCGCGTGCTGCCGGTCGAGGACGCCGACATCTCGGCCTTCGCCAGGAAGGCATTCGAGAAGCAGGGCATGAAGATCCTCACCAGCGCCACGGTGAAGGCGCTGAAGAAGGGCGCCGACACCGTCACCGCCACGGTCGAAGCCGGCGGCAAGACGCAGGACATCACCGTCGAGCGCGTGATCTCGGCGGTGGGCATCGTCGGCAATGTCGAGAATCTCGGGCTGGAAGGCACCAAGGTGAAGGTCGATCGCACGCATGTCGTGGTCGACGGCTGGGGCGCGACGGGCGAGCCCAATGTCTATGCCATCGGCGATCTCACCGGCCCGCCGTGGCTGGCGCACAAGGCGAGCCACGAAGGCGTCACCTGTGTCGAGAAGATCGCCGGCGTGAAGGGCGTGCATCCGTTCGAGACCAAGAACATCCCGGGCTGCACCTATTGCCATCCGCAGGTTGCCAGCGTCGGCCTGACCGAGGCGGCGGCGAAGGCGGCGGGGCACCAGGTGAAGGTCGGCCGCTTCCCGTTCATCGGCAACGGCAAGGCGATCGCGCTGGGCGAGGCCGAGGGTTTGGTGAAGACGGTGTTCGACGCCAAGACCGGCGAGCTGCTGGGCGCGCACATGGTCGGCGCCGAGGTCACCGAGCTGATCCAGGGCTACACCATCGCGCGCACGCTCGAAACCACCGAGGCCGAGCTGATGCACACCGTGTTCCCGCATCCGACGCTCTCGGAGATGATGCACGAGTCGGTGCTCGACGCTTACGGTCGCGTGCTGCACGTCTGAGGCCATGCGCAGCGAGCGGGAGATTCTCGAGTTCATCCGCCAGGCGTTGCGGGAAAAGGATGAGGCGCGCCGCGTCGAGCAGATCCGCCGGCTCGAGGAGATCGAGCAGAAGAAGGTCTTCTACCAGGCCGCGCGCGCGGTGCTGACGCATGTCGTGCTGCCCGGCATGACGCGGGTCCACAACATCAGCGCCCAGGCAGGGCTGCGCGCGGCGATCGGCGATACCGGCGACTTCTATCTGCCCGACCAGCCCGACCCGACCCTGGTGGCGAAGTTCGCCATGCCTTTGCCGAAGACCGCGCCCGACCTGCCGCTCTGCGTGTCGTTCAAGGCGGTGTTTCCACACGGTTTCGCGGTCTACTACACCGATGTCGACAAGTCGCAGGCCGACGCCAAGGGCACCGTCGAGGAATTCCCTCTGGAGGACGTAACGCCCGAGATGGTCGAGACCTGCCTGCTGCGCGTGCTGCGCAACCACCTGCACGAGATGTGACCTGAGACCGCCGGCAGTCCCAGCTTGACGCCGCCCATCGAACGCATCACCTGTAACCGCATGGACCTCCCCCTCGACAAGCCCGCCGTCGCGCGCGCCGAGCGCCATCCCGAGAAGGCGCACCGGCCGGACAATCCGGTCGCGCGCAAGCCGGCCTGGATTCGCGTCAAGGCGCCGAACTCACCCGAGTACGCCGAGACCCGCCGCCTGATGCGCGAATACGGGCTGAGCACGGTGTGCGAGGAGGCGGCCTGCCCGAACATCGGCGAGTGCTGGAAGCAGAAGCACGCCACCTTCATGATCATGGGCGACACCTGCACGCGGGCCTGCGCCTTCTGCAACGTGCGCACCGGCATGCCCGGCGCCCTCAATCCGCACGAGCCGGCCAACGTCGCCGAAGCCGTCGGCAAGCTGGGGCTGAGCCACGTCGTCATCACCTCGGTCGATCGCGACGACCTGCCCGACGGTGGTGCGGCGCATTTCGTCGCGGTGATCGAAGCGATCCGCTGTGCCTCGCCCGCCACCACGATCGAGATCCTCACGCCCGACTTCCTGCGCAAGCGCGGCGCGGTCGAGAGCGTGGTCGCGGCCCGGCCCGATGTCTTCAACCACAACCTCGAGACCGTGCCGCGGCTCTATCCGACGATCCGCCCGGGCGCGCGCTACTTCGCCTCGCTGCAGCTTCTGGCGAAGGTGAAGGAGACCGACCCGGCGCGCTTCACCAAGTCGGGCCTGATGGTCGGGCTGGGTGAGACCAGGGGCGAGATCCTGCAGGTGATGGACGATCTGCGCGCCGCCGATGTCGACGTCCTCACCATCGGCCAGTACCTGCAGCCCACGCCCAAGCACGCCGCGGTCGAGCATTTCTGGACGCCCGAGGAGTTCGCCCAGCTCGCCAGCGCGGCGCGGGGCAGGGGCTTCCTGATGGTCTCCGCCTCGCCGCTGACGCGCTCCAGCTACCACGCCGGCGACGACTTCCAGCGCCTGCGCGCCGCGCGCGAGGCCCGGTTGGCTTCCGGCTGAGCCGACATGCCGGTTCATCGCGAACGGCGGGTGCTGCCCTACACGCCGCGCCAGCTCTTCGACCTCGTGGCCGATGTCGAGGCCTATCCGCAATTCCTGCCCTGGTGCATCGGCGCGCGCATCAAGCGGCGCGAGGGAGCGGTGATCGTCGCCGACCTGATCATCGGCTTCCGCCTGTTCCGCGAACGCTTCACCTCCCGCGTCTCGCTGGCGCCCGACAACGCCGACGGCCCACGCATCGACACGGTCTATGCCGACGGCCCGTTCAAGCGCCTGGAAAGCTACTGGATCTTCCACCCGCATGCTGAGGGCTGCGACGTCGAGTTCTTCGTCGACTTCGAGTTCAAGTCGCGGCTGCTGCAGGCCACCATCGAGATCCTGTTCCACGAAGCCGTGCGCCGCATGGTCGCCGCCTTCGAAGGTCGCGCCGCCAAGCTCTACGGCGCCGTGCCGCAGACACGACCGGCGTAGCGCTCCTGTCGTCCTGAGCGAAGCGAAGAAGCTTGCGGTGCCGCGGTGAACCACCACGCCGTGGCTGATCGTACCACCGCAAGGTCCTTCGCGTTGCTCAGGATGACGGTGAACTCACCGCGTCGCGCAGCATCTCAAGCGCGGTCTCCACTGCGCGTGCGCGGATCTCGTCGCGATCGCCGGGGAACACATGCCGCGCTGTCACTGTCGGCCGGCCGCGACGCGCGCAGCCGAAATGCACCAGCCCCACGGGCTT
>CAYNOF010000305.1:0-4379 GCA_964398335.1 uncultured Rhizobiaceae bacterium | reverse complement strand
GAAGGCATCGGGACCGAGATCGTGCGCGAGCAGGAAGGCCTCGACGGTGCGCCGCGGGCTCAGAACCACCATCGGCGTGTCAGGCGTCACCGGGCAGACCACGTCGATGCCGGTGAGCGGCTCGCGCACGATCGAGCTGGCCCAGGTCGAGGCCGCCTTGTTGGGCCGGCCGGTGCGCACGCAGATGGTCGGCAGGCGGATCGCCGTGCCGCGCACGAAGCCTTTGCGCGTGTAGTCGCGCACCAGGAACTCGCCCATCGCCTTCTGTGCGCCGTAGGAGGTCTGCGGCGTCAGCGGCGTGTCGTCGGTCACCGCCTTGGGCAGGTCGCCGCCGTAGGCCGCGAGCGAGGACGTGAAGATCACGCGCGGACTGGTGCCCAGCGCGCGGCAGGCCTCCAGCACGTTGCGCGCGCCATCGAGGTTGACGCGGTAGCCGAGGTCGAAATCCGCCTCGGCGCCGGCGCTGACCACGGCGGCGAAGTGGAAGACGCTGGAGGCACCCTGCACGATCGACTGCACGGTGGCGAAATTGGCGATGTCGCCATCCATCGCCACGACGCGCGGGTCGTCGAGGCCGGGGCCGTTCGCCTTGACCACGTCGAACAGCAGCAGCTCGCTCACGCGCTCGCCGCCCAGGCTGGCGCCCTCGAGCATCTTGCGCGCGAGCTTCTTGCCGAGGAATCCGGCACCGCCGGTGATCACGACCTTCATGACGGCAAGTCTATCAGACGGCCATCTCGGTTTGCGCGTCGAAAAGATGCATGCGCTCGGGACTGAGCGCCAGCCGCACCCTCTCGTGCGCGCGCACATTGACAGTGGGCTCGACCGAGGCAACCACGGTCTCGCTGCCCACGCGGGTGTCGAGCAGGATCTCCGAGCCCAGCCGCTCGACGACCTCGACGTCGCAATCCATGCAGTACTCGGCCGGGTCGGCGCCGTTGGCGACCCGCAGGTCCTCGGGCCGCACGCCGAGTATGGCGGGCTTGCCGGTGAGCGGCGCTGCGCGATGCGCGAGCGCATCGGGCAGGCGAAGCCGCAAGCCGGTCCCCTCGGCCCACAGGCCGTTGGCGCCCATGCTCACCGTGACCTTGGCGAAGTTCATCGCCGGCGAGCCGATGAAGCTGGCGACGAAGAGGTTGGCCGGCATGGTGTAGAGCTTCATCGGGTCACCGACCTGCTGCACCACGCCGTCCTTCATCACGACGACTCGATCGCCGAGCGTCATCGCCTCGACCTGATCGTGCGTGACGTAGATCGCCGTCGTGCCCAGCCGTTCGTGCAGCTTGCGCAGCTCGACGCGCATGTGCACGCGCAGCTTGGCGTCGAGGTTGCTGAGCGGCTCGTCGAACAGGAAGACCTGCGGGTGGCGCACGATGGCGCGGCCCAGCGCGACGCGCTGGCGCTGGCCGCCGGAGAGCTGGCGCGGCTTGCGCGCCAGCAGCGTCTCGATGCCGAGGATGGCGGCGGCGTCACGCACCCGCTTGTCGATCTCGCTGCGCTCGAACTTCCGCATCTTCAGGCCGAAGGCCATGTTGTCGAAGACGTTCTTGTGCGGGTAGAGCGCGTAGTTCTGGAACACCATGGCGATGTCGCGGTCCATCGGCGCCAGGTCGTTGACCACGGTGTCGCCGATCAGGATATCGCCCGAGGAGATGCTCTCCAGCCCCGCCACCATGCGCAGGGTCGTGGTCTTGCCGCAGCCCGAGGGACCGACGAGCACGACGAACTCGCGGTCGGGAATGTCGAGGTCGACGTTCTTCACCGCGTGAACGCCGCCGTCGTAGACCTTGTTGAGCTGACGGATGGTGACCTGCGCCATGGCTCAACCCTTCACCGAGCCGGTCAGGCCCGAAACATAGTGTTCGACGAAGAACGAGTAGACGATCGCCACCGGGATCGAGCCGAGCAGCGCGCCGGCCATCAGCGGACCCCAGAAGAACACGTCGCCGCGGATCAGCTCCGAGGTGACGCCCACCGGCACGGTCTTCTGCTCGGGCGACGAGAGGAAGACCAGCGCGTAGATGAACTCGTTCCACGACAGGGTGAAGGCGAAGATGCCGGCCGACATGATGCCCGGCACCGCGACGGGGATGATGATGTGGTACATCGCCTGGAAGCGCGAGGCGCCGTCGATGCGGGCGCACTCCTCGAGCTCCTTCGGGATCGCCTTGAAGTAGCCCATCATCAGCCAGGTGCAGAACGGGATCAGGAAAGTCGGATAGGTCAGGATCAGCGCCCAGGGCGTGTCGCCCAGGCCGAAACCGCGGATGATCTCGGCCAGCGGGATGAAGAGAAGCGTCTGCGGCACGAGATAGGTGATGAAGATGCCGGTGCCCAGGCCGCCGGCCCACGGAAAGTTCAGCCGCGCCAGCGCATAGCCCGCCATCACGCCGCAGATCAGCGAAATCACCGTCGAGACGGAGGCGATCAGCAATGTGTTGACCATCCAGCTCGAGAACATCGTCTCCTCGAACAGGTAGAGGATGTGCTCGATGGTCGGATTGTTGGTCCAGAACGGCTGGTAGGCGGCGGCGTTCCACGGCTTGTAGAGCTCGCCGTCGGGCCGGAAGGTCGTGATGATCATCCAGTAGAACGGGAAGAGCAGCACGAACACGAAGAGCGTCAGCGGGATGTAGAAGAACACCCACCTGCGCCAGAGTGCGCCCTCGACCATCAGCGCACCTCGACCCGCCGGATGTAGAGCAGCTGCACGACGACGATCAGGAACAGGAACGGGAACATCGCCAGCGAGATCGCCGCGCCCTCGGCCAGCAGGCCGGTGCCGATGCCGAGCTGGTAGGCGTAGGTGGCGAAGAGATGCGTGGCGTTGGCCGGGCCGCCGCCGGTCATGACGTAGACCAGCTGGAAGTCGGCGAAGGTCTGGATCACCGAGAACAGCACGACCACCATGGTGACCGGCAGCAGCAGCGGCCAGGTGACGTGCCAGAAGCGCTGCCAGGGCCTGGCACCGTCGATCGCCGCGGCCTCGTTGAGCTCTGGACTGATGGTCTGCAGGCCGGCGAGCAGGGAGATGGCGAAGAACGGCACGCCGCGCCAGACGTTGACGATGATGATCGAGGTCATCGCCAGGTCGGGCTCGCCCAGCCAGTTGATGCGCTGGGTGATGAAGCCGAGATGGAACAGCGTCCAGTTGATGACGCTGAACGTCGGATCGAACATCCACTTCCAGGCGAAGGTGCTGAGCACCGTCGGGATGATGAAGGGCAGCAGGATGAAGGCGCGGATGAACGCCTTGCCCCTGAAGTTGCGGTTGAGCAGCAGCGCCAGCCACAGACCGAGCGCCAACTTGAAGACAGTGGTGACGCCCGTGTACCAGAACGTGTTCCAGACCGTCGTCTGGAAGATGTCGTCGTGCCAGATCTTGTCGAAGTTCCTGAGGCCGACGAATTCGCCCTCGACGCCGACGCGCGCGCTGGTCAGCGACAGGATCACGCCCTTGACGAAGGGATAGGCGATGAACAGGCCAAGCAGGATGGCCGTCGGGAAAAGGAGGGCGAACGCCAGCCAGCGTTCGTCCTCCAGAAGGCGCGAGCGCGGGACGGGACGTTTCCCGGCCGCGGTCGATGCCACAACAGCCACCATGCCGTGGACCCCGCGAACGCTATGTGGGACTTCAGGTGTAGACCTTCTTCAGCTCGGTCTCGGCCCACTTCACGGCCTCCTCCGCCGGCATGCCCTGCACCGCCTTGGCGTACATGTCGGTGACGATGTACTTGGACAGCACCTCCTGGGCCCTGGCGTCGGGCGGACCGGCAAAACCGATGGCCTGGCCGAGCTTGGCCGCGACCTTGTACGGGGTCATGACCGGGTCCTCGTTCCACAGCTTGTGGTCTTCCCACTTCGCGGTGCACGGCGTGGCGAAGCCCTTCTGCGAGAGGAAGAACTTCTCGTAGTGCTTCTCGTCGTGCATCCACTTCAGGAACGCCTTGGCGGCGTCCTGGTTCTTCGAATACTTCATCAGCATGTTCGACTGCAGCAGGTGGAAGCCGAACTGCCCCGCCGGGCCCTTGGGCAGGGGCGCGTGCAGGATGTCCTTGTTCATCTGCACGCCCTTCTCGGTCTTGTACTGGTCGGGCTTGCGCAGCGATTCGATGTAGATCGAGGCGCCGTTCAGGGTCGCCGAGATGGTCTGCGACAGGAAGGCGCGGTTGTTGTTGGTGTCGTCCCAGGCCAGCCCGCCCTCGTCATGCGCGTCCTTCCAGAAGCCGGCCATGAACTTCACCGACTCGATCGTCTCCTTGGAGTTGATGACCACGGTCTTGCCGTCGGCCTCGACTTCCTTGCCGCCCCACGACCACAGGTAAGGATAGGTGAAGCCCGGCGCGTCGCCGAAGGTGTGGCCGAGCGTCTGGCCGATC
>CAYNOF010000304.1:0-12878 GCA_964398335.1 uncultured Rhizobiaceae bacterium | reverse complement strand
GCACGGCGGTGCCGGCGGCGATGTCCAGGCGCATGCCGCGTGCGGCCTCGCGATCGAACTTCAGCGCCTCGTTGGTCTCGTAGAAATGATAGTGGCTGCCGACCTGCACCGGCCGATCGCCGCTGTTGGAGACGGCAAGCGTCAGGGTCTCGCGGCCCTCGTTGAGGACGTGCTCGCCCGCAGCCGTGATGATCTCACCCGGTTTCATCGTGGCGCCCTCAGCGGATCGGAGTGTGGACGGTCACCAGCTTGGTGCCGTCGGGGAAGGTCGCCTCGACCTGGATCTCGTGGATCATGTCGGCGATGCCGTCCATGACCTGATCGCGCGTCACCACGGTGGCGCCGTCGCGCATCAGCTCGGCCACCGTGCGGCCATCGCGTGCGCCCTCGACGACATAGTCGGTGATCAGCGCCACGGCCTCGGGATGGTTGAGCTTGATGCCGCGTTCGAGGCGGCGGCGGGCGACGATCGCGGCCATCGCCACGAGCAGCTTGTCCTTCTCGCGCGGTGTCAGATTCACGACGCCTCCCCCTGCCTCATCGCCAGCCCAAGTGCATCACACATGCCACACACGGGGCAACCGCCGGGCACCGCCCAGCGCGTCCTGCCGCATCAAGGCCAACCATTCCATCAGCCCGCGCCGCACCGCCAGCGGCTCGCCCAGGAAACGCGCCAGCAGCACACCGTTCACCACCGTCACACCGGCACGCGCCGCGCCGGCATCCACGACCTCACGCGACGCCTCCAGCCAGCGTCCCGCATCAGGCCCGGCGAAGATGCCGGTCGCCAGCGCCGTCGCCCCGCCAAATCCCGCGACGTCAGGCGGCGCCCCGTCGAGCACCAGCGCATCGGCCCAGACCAGCCTGCCGCCACGCCGCAGCCGCCAGCCGTCATGGACGGCACCACGCGTGAAGCGTTCGCCGCTGGCACCCCGACCCAGCACCACCATCTCGCAGGCCAGCAGCCGCGCATCCGCAGCGAGATCGACCTCGACCCGCCGGCGCAGCCGCGCGCCGTCGAACACGATGGTCTCCTGCGGCAGCCACTCAAGGGCCGCGCCCGCACCGATCCGCAGCGTGCTCTCGATCCGCGCCGGCTGCTCGGCCGCGCGCGCCGCGCGATAGATCTTCTCCGCCGCCTGCGTCGTCGCCGTCGCGATACCGCCCTCGACTTCGACTTTGAGCCGCACGCGGTCGCCATCGGTCAGGCCGCCCGATGTGGTGACGATCACCGCCTGCGGCGGCTCGCCGGCCTCGGCCAGCGGGAACAGCACGCGACAGGGATCGGACTGCCACAGATGCGCCAGCGCCACCACGCCATCGGCACGGCGCGCGAAGCGTACCGCAGCGCCGCCATCGCCGCGCTGCAGCCGCCGCGGAGCGAAGGTCTGGCTCGTGTCGGGCATCGCTGCACCATAGACGGCAGGCTGGCGGCATGCCACGCGCTGCGCAGCTCAATTGGAGATCGATTCGCCTATTGTTTGGGCTGATCCGCCCATCCAGATCGTCTTGCGGGTGCTCGCATCGAGACGGTCGAAACCATGCCTCTGCCAGAAGCGCACCGCCCGGGCATTCTGCCCGTTGACGCCGACATGGATGGCGCCGACGCGCATCGCGGCCAGCCAGTGCTTCAGGAGCAGCCGCCCGACACCTTGTCCCTGCAAACCCGGCAGCAGGTTCATGTGCAGATGGGCCGGGCATGCCGCGACCACCGTCGCGGGAGTTCGGCTCGGGTGATGGATCATGAAGCAGCGTCGCTGATCGGCGTCCCACGCTTCGGGCGGCCCGCCCGGATCGGCATATTGCCGGCGCAAAGCGGGCCACCATTCACGGTCGAGCCGCTCCTCGAAAGCTAAGGTGTCCGCCACGCCGACGATGTAGCCGGCGACGCCATCGCCGTCTTCGGCGACAAAGGCCGTCGACGGGCTGAGCACCGCGTATGGTGCCGCATAGATGTGGCCCATCATCCTGGGATCGCGGTAGAGCGTCGAGGCATCGCCGCCAACCAGCCCCGTGGCCAGCGAGATGGCGTACAGGTCGTCGAGGTCACCGGCGCGATACGCCCGCAATCGCACAGGCATGATCAGCGATAGGGCGCGATGAAGCTCTGCACCAGCGGCGACCAGACCGCCGGGCCGTCGGCGGCGCCGAACAGGCTGTGGCCGTCCTTGCCGAAGGCCGGCAGCAGGCGATAGTCGGCGTTGCCGCCGGCGGCCTTGTAGGCGTCGGCCATGCTGCGGCTGAGCCTGGGATCGAAGAACGTGTCGTTCTGGGTGTAGACCCACAGGGTCGGCACGCGCGCGGTGCGGCCGAACTTGCCGGCGGCGTCGACCAGGTTGCGCGGCGCGCAGTTGTTGTTGGGCAGGTTCTGGTTCCGCCCGCCGCGGCCGCCGGCGAAGTTCAGCATGACCGGCACGCCGGCCGGGTTGCGCGCGGAGTACGCCACCGTCGCCCAGCCGCCAGCCGACTGGCCGACGATCAGCGTCTTGTCCGGCAGCACGAAAGGCTGCTTGCGCATGTACTGCACGGCGGCGTCGACATCCCGGGCCGCCTCGACGCCGGCGCCGTAGTAATCGCCGACATCGCAGGCGCCATAATTCTCGTTCCAGCGGCCGCCGGTCTCGCCATAGCCGCGCCGCAGCGGCACCGCCACGACATAGCCCTGCTTCACGAACCACGCCGAGGCGACGGAGAAACGCTGGCGCGGCATCTGCTCGCGGCCGCTCACCGGCGAGCCGTGGTTGAGCACCAGCAGCGGCCGGGGCTGCTCGCCCGGCGGACGGAACACGGTGGTCAGCATCGGCCGGCTGGCATCGGCGCTGGGGATCTTCCAGACCTGCTCGCGGTTGGCGCCGATCTCGCCGCCCTGCGGCCCCAGGCTCTGCGCCGAGGCGCCGCCGGCCAGCGCGATCACCGCCAGCAGCGTCCAGATCGTTCCGCGCATCGAGAGGCTCCCCGTGGCCGTGCGGCGCTTACCTTGCCGCGTCGCGCGCGGCGCTGCTAGCGTCGCGGCATGACCCTGACCGACGAATTCGACGCAACCCTGACCGATGCCGAGCGCGCGATGATCGCCAAGGCACGCGCCTTCGCCGAGCGCGTCGTCGCGCCCAACGCCAAGCACTGGGAGTACGAGCGCAAGCATCCGACCGACGCCATCCGCCAGGCCTGCGCCGAGGGCCTGCACCTGATCGAGCTGGAGAAACGCTTCGGCGGCGAGGCGCTGTCGTTCTCCTGCAAGATGCGCGTCTGCGAGGAGGTCGCGCGGCACGACTTCGCCTTCGCCTTCTCGCTGGTCAACGTGCACAACTCGATGGCCCGCTTCGCCCGCGACGCCCATCCGTCGATGGTCGAGCGCCTGCTGCCGCGCATGCTCAAGGGCGAGGTGATCGGCTCGCCCGGGCTGACCGAGCCCTGGGCCGGCAGCGACTTCGCCGCCATCCGCACCACGGCGACCAGGGTCGAGGGCGGCTGGGAGCTCAATGGCGCCAAGGCATGGATCACCAACTCGGCCGTCTGCGGCCTGGCCCTGGTCTATGCCCAGACCGATGCGTCGAAAGGCTGGCGCGGCATCGCCGGCTTCATGGTCGAGGCCGATCGACCCGGCTTCCATCGCGAGGCGCCGTTCGAGCTGCATGGCGGCCACGCCATCGGCGCCGCCGGCTTCCGGCTGGAGAAGTACTTCGCGCCCGACGAAGCGCTGACCGCCAAGCCGGGCGAAGCGTTCAAGATGGCGCTCGCCGGCATCAACGGCGCGCGCACCTATGTCGCGGCGATGTGCTGCGGCATGCTCGAATCATCGATCGCCGTCGCCACGACGTACGGCAGCGAGCGCACGCTGTTCGGCGGCAATGTGATGGACCTGCAGGGCGTGCGCTGGAAGCTGGTCGACGCCGCCAACGATCTCGAAGCGATGCGGGCGCTGACCTACCGCGCCGCACGCATCATCGACGCCAGGGGCGATGCGCAGGAAGCCGCGGCGCATGCCAAGAAGTTCGCCGGCGACAAGACCATCCAGCACATCGCCAACTGCATCCAGGCGATGGGCGCCAACGGGCTGCGCGCCGACTACCCGCTGGCGCGTCACATGAGCGGCGCCAAGATCGCCAGCTATACCGACGGCACGACCGAGATTCAGAACGAACGGCTGGGGCGCCTCCTGGTCGACCGCTACGGTGCGCCCGCGCGGACATGACCCTCGATCACTTCTTCGGCTCGCAGCTTTGCGGACACGCCGCTGCCGCCGGCGCGGCGGGTTCCCGGATGCCCAGCGCCTCCTTGGTGCGGCGGACCCGCTCGAGCTCGAGCTGATAGCGCACCTCGTCGTCCGAGATCGCCCGCTGGCGCTTGGCGACTTCGGCCTCGGCTTCCGCGGTATCGCGCTCGACGGCGCCCCAGTAGATCGACACCAGCACCGACACGGACAAGGCGAGGACGATCGCCACCGCCAGCGCGGCCGACGCCCGCTGATCGCGTGACAGGACATAGACGAAGATGCCGCCGACCAGGGTCAGGAACGCCGGCAGGAACTCGCCCACGACGCTGACGCGGCTGTTGCCCGTGACATAGCCGATGGCGAAGCCGAGCAACGCCACGGTGAAGGTCGACGACAGGACGAAGGCCGGCATGGTCGGCCGAAAGCGCCGCTGCGCGACCATGCCGACCAGCACGAGGACGAGGACGATGACGCCGGCAAGCACGAAGGCCGGCGCCACCACCTGAAGCGTCACGGAAAGAAACAGCAGAATCCTGTCGACGACCGCGCTCATCTGGCTCTCCCGCCGGCCATCGTCTCAGTCACGCGACTTGATCGCGACCGGCGGCCGCCAGGGCACCTTCGAATCGAGCGGCTTTGGCTCGACGATCTTGGCCGGCGGAACGATCGGGCCGGGCGTGGGCGACGTGCCCGCCGGCAGGGTGAGCACCCTGCACTTCGTCTCGCAGACCTTGCGATCGAGATCATCCGCGACCGATCGGCACTGCTGCGCACAGTCCTGCGCCAGAGCGGCCGGGACGAATGGCGCCGTTGCGGCGCCGGCCACAAGAGCGCACAGAATCGCCGCGCGCATCTTCCGTCGAGCTCCCACCGGTAGAAGGGCGGCAAACCGTATCAACCTCCGTGGGTATGCGCAATCTCGCCCGTCCGCGGCGCGTGCCGTCGATTGCCTCCCAGACCGCCACCGCGTCGATGGTAGACTGCGCCCATGCAGTGGTCTGGCCGATCCATCCGCACGATCGAGATGCACACCGGCGGCGAGCCGACGCGCATCGTCGTCGACGGCTGGCCCGAGTTCAGCGCGCCCACCTTGCTGGGCAAGCGGCGCGAGGCGCGCGAGCAGCACGATCATCTCAGGCGCGCGCTGATGCACGAGCCGCGCGGCCATGCCGAGATGTACGGCGCGCTCCTGGTGCAGCCGGATCATCCCGAGGCCGATCTCGCCGTGCTGTTCCTGCACGGCGAGGGCTACAGCACGATGTGCGGGCATGCGACCATCGCGCTGGCGCGCTGGGCGGTCGACACCGGCCGCGTCGCGCGGGTGGAGCCGGAGACGGTGGTGCGCCTGCAGTGCCCGTGCGGCCTGGTCGTGGCGCATGTCGAGGTCAAGGACGGCAAGGCCGGCCGCGTGCGCTTCGACAGCGTGCCGTCCTTCGCCTTCCAGCTCGACGCCATCGTGCTGACCCAGACCTGGGGGCCGGTGCATGTCGATATCGGCTATGGCGGGGCGTTCTACGCCATCCTCGACGCCACGACGGTCGGGCTCGACGTGCGCGGCTCGGCGTTGCGCGACATCGTCGATGCCGGCGAGGCGATCGCCGAGGCGGCGAAGAAGACGCTGCGCCTGGAGCATCCCGACGATCCCGACCTCGCCTACGTCTACGGCACCATCCTGACCGACGGCGGCATCGGCGCGGTGAACGCCGGCGACTGGCCGGGCGCCAGCCGCAACATCTGCGTCTTCGCCGGCCGCCAGGTCGATCGCAGCCCCACCGGCAGCGGCGTCAGCGCGCGCATTGCCGTCCAGGTTGCCAGACGGCAGAGCAGGATCGGCGATGTCTGCGCCTACGAGAGCGTCACCGGCGCGCGCTTCACGGCCAAGGCGCTGTCGGAGACGCGCGCCGGCCGCCATCGCGCCGTGATCGTCGAGGTCAGCGGCGAGGCGCACTACACCGGCGAGAGCGTGTTCCGCTTCGAGGACGACGATCGCCTGAGATGGGGCTTCAACCTGCGCTGACGATGAACATCCGCGCCCGTTGCGCCACCGCGCGCTCGGCGCGGATCGGCGCATAGTCGTCGGAACGATAGAAGGCCTGCGCCGCCTCGACCGTCGGAAATTCCAGCACGCCGGCCCGCGTGTACGGCGCGATATCGCCTTCGAGCGTGTCGACGACACCGCCCATGATCACCATGCGGCCGCCGGCGGCCTTCAGCGCCTCCTGGAAGCGCGGCACGAGCGCGGCCTGACGCCCGGCGTCGACCACGTCGAAATTGATGAAGACATAGGCCGCCATCACACCCCTCCACTCGCCGCCGCCAATAAGGTGCATATACACCTATATTGTCGAGCGACGACAATCAGCGGCGCGCCGCTTCCAGAAGATCGTGCAGGTGGCTTTCGCGCAGGCCCAGCGCGTCGAGATGCGTGACGGTGTTGGCGACGTAGTCGATGCAGCGGCCGCGCACGCCCACGCCCTGGCGCACCAGCGCCGCCGCCTCTTCCAGCGGCAGCTTGCCGAGATAGCCGGGGTGCTCGCGGTTGGCGAGGTAGAGCAGCGCCTCGGCGGTGCTGCCGTCGTCGAGCGTCAGCGGCCGCACGGTTTCGAAATAGACGCCGTCGTTGAGGATCTCGCGGTCCCACAGGTAGCGGCGGACGGCGTCGTAATCGCCCTCGGGCAGGCGATGCGCCAGGCCGCGGCAGGCGCCGCCGGGCAGCAGGCCGAGGATCAGGCCGGGCACCTTGGGCGTGCCGCGATAGTGCTCCGACTTGATGCAGAAGGCGCGATGCCAGCCGGACAGGCGGGCCGGCCGCGTCTCCTCGGGCGTGAAGCCGGGATCCCACATCAGCGAGCCATAGGCGAAGACCCAGGCCGGCCGCGCCGCGATCGGCGTCACGCTGGAGTGGGGATAGCGCAGGCGGGCCATGATCAGCCGCGGCTCGCCAGCGCCACGCCGGCGACGGTGATGCCCATGCCGATCAGCGCGACGACACCGAAGGTCTCGCCGAACAGCGGCAGCGCGATCAGCGCCGTGCACGGCGGCACGAGGTAGAACAGCGCCGCGACCTTCGATGCGGCACCCCGGCGGATCAGCCAGAACAGCAGCATGTTGGCGCCGATGCTGAGCGCCAGCACGGCCCAGGCCATCGCACCCACGAACTCCGCGGTCCAGCGCACCGCCATCGATTCGAACAGCACGGCACCGATGATATAGGCGATCGCCGCGTAGCCGTATTGCACGGCCATGCCGCTGCGCAGGTCCATCCCTGCCACGAATCGCTTCTGGTAGAGCGTGCCCAGCGTGATGCCGAGCAGGGCGACGATCGACAGGCCGACCGAGACGGCCGTCGCCTCGCCGATGCGCGCCTTCTCCCAGATCACCAGCGCCGCGCCCAGCAGGCCCAGCAGCAGGCCGATCCATTGCCGGCGCGACACCACCTCGCCCAGCAGCGGACCGGCGAGGATCGCGGTCAGCAACGGCTGCAGCGACACCAGCAGGGCCGAGACGCCGGCCGGCATCTGCCGCTCGATGCTGGCGAAGACGCCGCCGATGTAGCCGACATGCATCAGCATGGCGACGACGAGGAGATGGCCCCAGGTGCCGGCGCGGCGCGGCCAGGGCGCGCGCATCGCCAGTGCCAGCAGCGCCAGCAGCGCGGAGGCTACGACATAGCGGATCGACAGCAGGGTCGCAGTCTGCGCCTAGGGCAGCGCACCGCGCGCGACGATGAAGCCGGTGCTCCAGATCAGCACGAAGATCGCCGGCGCGGCGAGCGACGGCATGGCGGCGGCCCTCAGGCCTGCTTCATGTCGATCAGCGCGCGGCGGATGTCGCGGGTGCGGGTGAAGAGCTCGAACAGCTTGTCGCCCTCGCCCCAGCGGATGGCGCGCTGCAGGTAGAACAGATCCTCCTGGAAGCGCCCCAGGATCTCCAGCACCGCCTCGCGGTTGTTGAGGAACACGTCGCGCCACATGGTGGGATCGGAGGCGGCGATGCGCGTGAAGTCGCGGAAGCCGCCGGCGGCGAACTTGATCACCTCCGAGCGCCGTTCGCCTGCCATGTCGTCGGCGGTGCCGACGATGGTGTAAGCGATCAGGTGCGGCAGGTGCGAGACGATGCCCAGCACCATGTCGTGCCAGTCGGGCGCCATGAACTCGACCATGCTGCCGCAGGCGCGCCAGAAGGCGGCGAGCTTGTCGACCGCTGCCTGATCGCTGCCCTCGAGCGGCGTGAGGATGCACCAGCGGCCGTCGAACAGGGTCGGGAAGCCGGCCTCGGGACCGGAATGCTCGGTGCCGGCGATGGGATGCGCCGGCACGAAGTGCACGCCCTTGGGCACGTGCGGACGCATGTCGCGGATCACCGCCTGCTTCACCGAGCCGACTTCCGAGACGATGGCGCCCGGCTTCATCGCCGGCGCGATCGTCTTCATCACCTCGCCGCAGGCGCCCACCGGCGTGCAGACGATGACGAGATCGGCGTCCTTCACCGCTTCGGCGAGATCGGTGCCGCAATGATCGACGACGCCGATGCGGTTGGCCGTGTCGGCGGTCTTCTTGCTGCGCGTGGCGGCGACGATGCGGCGCGCCAGCCCGTCACGCTTCGCGCGGAGCGCGATCGACGAGCCGATCAGGCCGATGCCGATCAGCGCCAGCTTGTCGAACAGCGGCGGCTGGCTCATCGCTTGACCGCGACGAAACGGGCCAGCGACTCGCGCACCGCCTTGACCTCGTCCTCGTTGCCGATGGTGATGCGCAGATGATCGGCCAGGCCGTAGCCGGCGACCATGCGCGGGATCAGCCCGTCCTTCATCATCGCGTCGTTGGCGGCCGCCGCGCGCTCGGCCGAGCCGAAACCGACGAGGACGAAATTGCCGACGCTGGGCCGCGCATTCAGCCCCAGCCCGTTGAGCTCGCTCGACAGCCACGGCAGCCACCTGTCGTTGTGCAGCCGGCTGGCTTCGGTGTGCTCGGTGTCCTCCAGCGCCGCGACGCCGGCGGCCTGGGCCGCGAGGTTGACGTTGAAGGGCTGGCGCAGGCGGGCCATCACGTCGACCAGATGCGGCGGGCCGTACAGCCAGCCCAGGCGCAGGCCGCCCAGCCCGTAGATCTTCGAGAAGGTGCGGGTCATCACCACGTTCTCGCTGCGGTCGACCAGCTCGACGCCGGCATCGTAGTCGTTGCGCGACACGTACTCGGCATAGGCCGCGTCGATGATCAGCAGCGTGCCCCTGGGCAGGCCGGCATGCAGCTTCTGCACCTCGTCGCGGGTGATGTAGCTGCCGGTGGGATTGTTGGGATTGGCCAGCGCGACGATGCGCGTCTTGTCCGTCACCTTGGCCAGCATGGCATCGACGTCGGTACGCAGATCCTTCTCGGGCGCGGCGACCGGCGTGGCGCCGACGCCCAGCGCGTTGATCGCGTACATCAGGAAGCCGTGCCGGCTGTAGAGCAGCTCGTCACCCGGGCCGCAGTAGGCGCGCACCAGCAGGTTGATCAGCTCGTCCGAGCCGGAGCCGCAGACGATGCGCGCCGGATCGAGGCCGTAGCGCTTGCCGATCGCGGCGCGCAGTCTGTCCGAGCCGCCGTCGGGATAGCGATGCAGTTCGGCGGCGACGCGGGCATAGGCCGCCATGGCCTTGGGGCTGGGGCCCAGCGCGCCCTCGTTGGACGAGAGCTTGCTGACCTTGGCCACGCCCTCGACGGTGTCCTTGCCGCCGACATAGGGCGCGATGTCCATGATGCCGGGACGCGGCTGCGGAATGCTCATCGGTCTTTCCTGCTTCAGATCTTGGGCGGCACGGCCCAGGCGCCCAGCGACACGACGCGCGCGTTCTCGACGCCGAGCGCCGAGCGCAATGCCGGCAGACGGGGGTCCTGGTCGCCGACGAAGCTCGGCACCTCGACCAGATCCCACCACGTGCCGCCCTGTTCGACGTCGATCACCGAAATCGGCTGCGGGAAGCCGGCCTTGGTCACCGCGCCGATCAAACGGCTGCGGCTGAGCTCGACCGGCGATTCGACGGCCAGCAGCGCACGGTCGTCACCGCTGGCCTCGGCGTCGAGCCGCGCCAGGACGAAGGCGTCGAGGTCGCGGCCGCGGCTGTTGGGCATGGCGACGAAGGGCAGGCGCTGCACGATGTTGGGCGTGGTGACCTCGCCGCTGGTCAGGCGGATCCACCACGGCGAGGGCTCGTCCTGCACCGGCGCCGGCACGACGCCGATGACGTTGGGGTCGAGCCGCATGGCGGCGATCACCTGGGCGGCGGTCTCGTGCGGCTGGAACGGGATCTGGGCGCCGAAATGGTCGCGCGCCAGGTCCCAGAAGCCGGGCTGCTCGGCCGGCCGGCAGACGGCGACGCGCACCGGGCCCTGCAGGAAGGTGAAGGCGCCCATGATCTCGCGCCAAAGACGCACCATGGCCGGCTTGGGAAAGCTGCCCTGGTGGCGCGCCAGCAGGCGGCGCAGGACCTGCGCCTCGCGGCCGGCCCGCAGGGCGAGCTTGCCGTTGCCGCCCGTGGCGGCGGCGATGCGGCCGACCAGCTCGGCCCGGCGCATCAGCAGATCGTGCAGCGATTCGTCGATACCGTCGATCTGAGCGCGCAAGTCGTCGAGGCTGGGAGCGTCCATGGCGTCTGAAGCGTGGCGGAAGGGCGATAGGTTTAGTCGGGCCTCCGGCCAAAGGCAAAGTAAACATTGACAGGGTAAATCGGCCTCCCCTAGCTACGGCACCCCGCGCCCGTGGCCGTTCGTCGCGCTGCCGCGGGCCCGAGCTTCTGAACATGGACACCGCGGTTCAACATCCCACCGACACAGCGTCCGGCGACCCGCTCGCGGGTCTGACGCCGGCGGCGCGGCGCGCGCTGGACGCCTCGCACAGCGTCTGGCTGGGACCGCTGAAGCTGGATTGCGGCATCGAGCTGGCGCGGCATCGCGTGGCCTACCGCACCTACGGCACGCTGAACGCCGATCGCAGCAACGCCGCGCTCATCTGCCATGCGCTGACCATGGACCAGTTCGTCGCCGACTCGAACCCGGTGACCGGCAAGGAAGGCTGGTGGCTGAGCCTGGTCGGGCCCGGCCGGCCGCTCGATCCGGCGAAGTACTTCGTGATCTGCGCCAACGTGCTGGGCGGCTGCATGGGCAGCACCGGGCCACTCGACATCAACCCCAAGACTGGCGGCCGCTACAACCTCTCGTTCCCCATGGTCACCATCCGCGACATGGTGAACGCGCAGGCCCAGCTGCTCGACCATCTCGGCATCCAGAGCCTGTTCTGCGTCGTCGGCGGCTCGATGGGCGGCATGCAGGTGCTGCAATGGGCCGCGTCCTATCCCGACCGCGTCTTCGCCGCCCTGCCGATCGCCACGGCGGCCCGCCATTCGGCGCAGAACATCGCCTTCCACGAGGTCGGCCGCCAGGCGATCATGGCCGACCCCGGCTGGCACGGCGGCGACTACGGCGCGCACGGCACCGTGCCGGCGCGCGGCCTGGCGGTGGCGCGCATGACGGCGCACATCACCTACCTCAGCGAGTCGGCGCTGCAGCGCAAGTTCGGCCGCAACCTGCAGGACCGCGCCTCGCTGGGCTACAGCTTCGACGCCGACTTCCAGGTCGAAAGCTATCTCCACTACCAGGGCAAGTCGTTCGTCGAGCGCTTCGACGCCAACGCCTATCTCTACATCACGCGCGCGATGGACTATTTCGACCTCGCGGCCGAGTACGGCGGCACGCTGGCAACCGCCTTCCGCGGCAGCAAGACGCGCTTCTGCGTGATGTCGTTCACCAGCGACTGGCTGTTCCCGACGCACGAGAACCGCGAGGTGGTGAAGGCGCTCAACGCCGTGGCCGCCAACGTCTCCTTCGTCGAGATCGAGACCGACAAGGGCCACGACGCCTTCCTGCTCGACGAGCCGGAGATGTTCCGCACGCTCGACGGCTTTATGCGTGGCGCCGCCAACGCGCGTGGCCTGAAATGAGCCCAGCGGAGCGCGGCAAGATCCGCCTCGACCTGCAGCTGATCGCCGACATGATCGAACCGCGCACACGGGTGCTCGATGTCGGCTGCGGCGACGGTGCGCTGCTCGACTGGCTGCAGCGCGAGAAGCAGGTCGACGGCCGGGGCATGGAGCTCAGCCAGGCCGGGGTCAACGCCTGCGTCGCCAGCGGCCTGTCGGTGATCCAGGGCGACGCCGATACCGACCTCGCGCATTACCCCGACAACGCTTTCGACTACGTGGTGCTGAGCCAGACGCTGCAGGCGACGCGCGAGCCGCGCCGCGTGCTCGAGCAGATGCTGCGCGTCGGCAAGCATGCCGTGGTGTCGTTTCCCAACTTCGCGCATTGGCAGGTGCGCGCGCGCCTCGTCTTCGGCGGCCGCATGCCAGAGACCGACGCGCTGCCGTACAAGTGGTACGACACGCCCAACATCCACCTGTGCAGCATCGACGACTTCCGCGCGCTGTGCGCCGACATGGGCGTCACCATCGAGAAGGCGCTGACGCTCAGCCGCCACGGCCGGCCGTTGCCCAACCTGCCGCTGCCGCTCGCCAACCTGCTGGGCGGCCAGGGACTGTTCCTGCTAAGAAGGCGCTGACAGAGAGTAGCCGGTTGGGGGCGGCCGATGCGCTCGGGGATAATCGCGATACTTGCGCTGATGCTTCTGG